>JAEWAA010000471.1 GCA_023391955.1 Bacillota bacterium
CTAAGGTTGCACATTTGGTGGCGGCATGGGACCGGAGAAACACATCCGGCAGCCGGATCAGCCCGAAGGCGCCTAACGCCCCGAATAAAGCTCCGAAGAAGATCACCACTACAGCGAGCAGCTCAATTCCCCTCGTTATCATCTCCATGCTCCATCACCACCCCTCTTTCAATGTATTTCGCAAACGCTGTGGTCCCGATAAACGTAAGAATACCGATTACCAGAATAATGTCGATGAACACCTGTGTGTCCAGTAAAAGACTGACGATGGCGATAATCGCCAGCAGATTAATGCCGATGGCATCCAACGCGGCAATCCGGTCCGGCATGGATGGCCCCTTGATCAAGCGGTAGGTGCAGCCCAGAATGGCCAAGGACAGAATCGAAAGCGAAGCAAGCAGCAGGAAATCGGTCAAGGCCGGGTCACCTCCATAATGGCTTTTTCGAATGTGCTTCTGATTTGGTCAACGGCTTCGTCCACATCCCCCATATCCATGGCATGGATGTACAACGTGCTTTTGTCCGGAGAAACCTCCAAGGTTAACGTGCCCGGAGTCAGGCAGATGAGGCAGGCCAACAGGGTGATTTCCCAGTCGGACCGAAGCGTGGTTTCATAAGCGAAAATGGCGGGGCGGACAGCAAGCTTAGGCCGGAGCAAATGACGCGCAACGATGATGCTGGAGACGAACAACTCCCGGATGAAGATCCCCAGCAGCTTTAGCACCGCCCACAGCCGGGTAAGATAAAAGCCCGCCGGCCGGAAGCGCCTCAGCGCCAGAATGATCAGCGCGCCTACCGCGAAGCCGATGAAAAATTGCAGAGCGGACATCTCATTAAACAGAAACATCCATACAACCGCAATCACGATATTCAAACTAAATTGTGAGCCCATGCCGGTTACCTCCTTAGGGTCTGTCTTTAAACTCCGAGAGGAGCAGATTTTGGTGAATTTTCGTTCCAGGCAAGGCACTTTCGTGAAGGTGTACCGGGGGTACGTCAAACGGAAGTAACGAAGCAAGGGGCGAAAAGGCGGTGAAAGATGCCCTCAAGTGGGCTTGAAGACAGGCCCTAATACAGCTTCAATGTAATTCTCCGGCTGAAGAAGGATATCCCCTGCCCGGGAGGCCAACGCATACAGCCATTCGGAGCCGATGCCCATCAGAATAATCAGGGAGAACAGACTCACCGCAGCAACCATCATGGCCGTCTGGTTTTGAGGCTTGGCGGGGATGGGTGTTTTCTCCTCCCCCCAGAAGGCAAACATGAAAATCCGCAGCATAGAGTACAGCACGATGAGGCTGGTGGCTAGGCTTATTGCGGTGAACAGATACATTCCGGCGTCCAGGCCGCCGCGGAGGATCAGCAGCTTACCCGCAAAACCGCTTAAGGGCGGAACTCCGGCTACCGCCAGGGACAGAATGAAGAACATCCAGCCCAGCAGGGGCTTTTTACGCATAAGTCCGCCCATTTCGGTAATCCGTCCGGTTCCCGCCGCTTGGATGATCATCCCCCCAAGCATAAACATCAGGGCTTTGGCGACCATATCGTGCATCAGATACAGCACCACTCCGTTTAAGGAATCTCCATTGGCCACTGCAATGCCGAAGGCGGTAAAGCCGATGCTGATGAGCACATTGTAATTCATAATCCGCGGCACATCCCGGTAAGCAACGGCGCCCGCGGCGCCCAGGATCATGGTGGCCGCACCCATCCAGCCCATCAGGGTGTGGCTGCTTAACGTTTCCTGATAGAACATCAGCGTAAATGTCCGGATAAGGGCATACAGCCCGACCTTGGTCAACAGCGCTCCGAACAAGGCTCCGATCGCCGCAGGCGGCGCCCCGTAGGAGCCGGGCAGCCAGAAGAACAGGAATAAGCCGGCCTTCAGGGAAAATACGGTCAGGAACAAGACGCTCACCACCGTCAGCACTCCGCCGGGGCCAGTCTCAGCGATCCGGACGGACAAATGGGCCATGTTCAGTGTGCCTGTTGCCGCGTACAGATACGCCACCGAAGCGACAAACAGGGTGGAGGAAACGATGTTGATCAGGATATATTTCAGGGTTTCCCGCAGCTGTTGTTTGGTTCCGCCCAGGACGATCAGGGCATAGGAGGCGATGAGCATCACCTCGAAGCAGACAAACAGGTTGAAGATATCCCCTGTGAGGAAAGAGCCGGACACACCCGCCAGCAAAAATTGAAAGAACGGATAAAAATAGTTCCGTTCCCGCTCCTCCCCGATACTGCCGAAGGAATACACCAGGCAGGCGGCGCTGACCACTGCCGTGCTGAGCACCAGCAAGGCCGCCAGCATATCCGCCGTAAACACGATGCCGTATGGAGGCAGCCAGCCGCCCATAAACAGGGTTTGGATTCCGTTTTGTTGGACCTGGTACACCAGACCCGCCGATACCGCAATGTTCACCAGAGCGCTTGCGAGGCTGATGGTCCGCTGCAGCCGGATCCGTTCCTTCAGGAAAATCAGCGCGACAGCGGTGAACAGGGGCAATAACAAGGGCAATACCAGCCAGTTATTCATCCGTCTCCCCCCTCAGCTCTTCCATGTTGTCAGTTCCCAGAGTTTGGTAGGAGCGGTATGCCAGAACAAAGAAGAAGGCCGTGACCCCAAAGCTGATGACGATGGAGGTCAGAATCAGGGCCTGGGGCAGCGGATCCGTATAGGCCTCTGCCGCTTGGCCCAGGAATGGTGCAGCACCTGTTTTCAGGCCGGACATGGTCAGCAGCAGCAGATGCACCCCGTGGGTGAGCAGCGCCGTACCCAGAATAATGCGCAGAAGACTTTTGGAGAGAAGCTGATACACACCAACGGCAAACAGCATGCCGATGGTCACCGCCATAAGCACCTCCATTAGTTGTCCCTCCCTATTGTGAAAAGAATCGTCATGGTTACACCCACGACGGCCATATACACGCCCAGGTCAAAGAGCACAGCCGTGGCCAGCTCTGTTTTTCCCAGGATGGGCAAATTGAAATACCCGAAGCTATGGGTCATAAAGGGAACGTCAAACAAAAAGGAGCCGGTCCCGGTCAAAAAGGCAGTCAAGAGACCGATTGCCGTTACCTTGCGGAAATCCAGGGGTACGGTCCGGGCGACATTCTTCATTCCAAAGGCGATCGCCAGCAAAACCAATGCAGCCGATGTCATCAGGCCCCCGATGAACCCGCCACCCGGATTGTTGTGTCCGGCAAGGAACAGGAACAGGGAGAAGGTGAGGATGATATACACCACCGTTTTGGTTATGGTTTGGAGAATGACGTCATTGGTTTTGACCAGGGGGAGCCGCGAACGGACAAGCTCTGCCGTTTTCCGGACCAATCCCGGCTGCAGCCGGAGCTTGATCAGCGCATAGATGCCCAAGGAGGCAATCCCCAGCACCGAAATTTCCAGCATGGTATCGAAGCCTCTGAAGTCCACCAGAATGACGTTGACTACGTTGTCGCCGCCGCCCAGGTCGTGGCTTTGCTTCAGCTAATACTCCGCAATGGACGGGAAGGGGCTGCTTCCGCCGGCTGCCAGGGCAATCAGCGTAACCACCACGCCGACTCCGGCCGCGATCAGGAAATTGGTCAGCTTGAAGGGAAGCTTGAAGCTTTCCTTTTTCAGCTCCGGCAGGTGGTAGAAGCAAAGCAGGAACAAGGTAACGGACACGGTCTCCACAATGATTTGGGTCAAGGCCAGATCCGGCGCCCGGAACAAAACGAAAAACAGAGTGGCCAGATACCCTACGGCTCCGGTGAAGATAATAGCCGACATGCGGGAGCGGGCCAGGGGTACGGCAACCGCTGCCGTCAGCATAGCCAGCACCAACAGCACCTCATAGAACGAGACGTTGGCCAGAGTGGGAATACGGAAGCTGACCGAATCCGAGGTGAACAGAGCCGCACCAGAGGCGGCAATCAGAAAGGCGAATATATAAATCAGGTAATGCCGGACAGAGCCGGTCATGTAGAACCCGGTCAGCCTGTTGGAATAACGCTCCAACCCATCCAGCCCGCTGTCGTAGAGCCGATTCAATGAAAAACGCGGGGAGCCGGGAGACTGCCAGCGTTTCATATATCTGTGCAGCAGGTAAACCGCCGTTCCGGCAGCGATCACGCCCAAGGTCATAAATACCTCCGGCGTCCATCCATGCCAGAAGGAGATGTGCACATGGTAGCTCCCCCCCATTGCCGGGAGTATGGCTGCAAGCGCCGGTTCGATCAGGTACCGGGACAGCACATTGGGGAAAAATCCGAAAATCACCGTTCCTGAGGCCAGAATAACCGGAGGCAGCAGCAAACCCAGAGGAGCTTCGTGAGGCGTCCTCTCCAGCTTTTCCTTTTGCAGCTTTCCGCCGAAGCTTTTGAACACCACGATCATGCTGTACACAAAGGTAAAGATGCTGGCCAGCCAGGCAAGCACAGGGAAGAGCGTTCCCCATTGGGAAAGGCCAAGCAAATTCATACTGCGGATATCCAGCACGGCGGTAAAGAACATTTCCTTACTCAGGAAGCCGCTGAACGGCGGCAGCCCTGCCATGGAAAACGCTCCGATGGCCGCCACCGTGAAGGTAATCGGCATAACCGTCATAAGCCCGCCCAGATTGCGGATATCCCGTGTGCCGGTTTCGTGGTCAATAATGCCCACCACCATAAACAGCGCACCCTTGAACATGGCATGATTCAAGAGATGGAAGATCGCGGCAACGGCTGCTTTGGAGAAGAAAGCCGCCTGGTCCGGATCCGTATAGAAGGCGGAGGCGGAGCCTAAGCCCAAGAGGCACATGATGAGCCCCAGTTGGCTGATGGTGGAATAAGCCAGCAGCGCCTTCAGATCTGTTTGCCGGATGGCCTTCACAGCACCGTAGAGCAGAGTGATCAGCCCCACGGAAGCGACGATCCATAACCATGCCCCCTGCCCCGCAAACACCGGTGTGAAGCGGGCCACCAGATACAGCCCGGCCTTCACCATTGTGGCGGAATGCAGATAGGCGCTGACCGGAGTGGGCGCCTCCATGGCATCGGGAAGCCAGATGTGGAAGGGGAATTGGGCCGACTTGGTGAAGGCCCCCAGGAGGATCAAGATCATGGCGGGAATAAACAGACTGTGGCTGGAGATGGCGCCCACCTGGCTGATGATGTCCCGAATGCTGAAGCTTCCGGTCATGACATACAACAGAAGAAATCCCCCGAACATGGCGAAGCCGCCGAACACCGTGATCAGCAGAGACTTTTGCGCGCCGTACACGGATTTTCCCCGGTGATTCCAGAAAGCGATCAACAGGAAGGAGGAGATGCTGGTCAGCTCCCAAAATCCGTAAAGCACCATCAGGTTATCGGACAATACAACGCCCAGCATGGCGCCCATAAACAAAAGCAGGTAAACATAGAAGAGATGCAGAGTTTCCTTGGCCTTATCCAAATAAAAAATGGAATACACCGTCACAAGCGTCCCCACGCCTGTGATTAGAAGCGCAAACAACAGCGCCAACCCGTCCAGATAAAGCTGGAGACAGATTCCCAGAGAGGGAATCCATGGGACAGAGGCAGCAACTGCCTCACCTCCCTGAATGCCGGGAATCTGCAGGATGAAATAGACGAACAACATGAATGGAGCCGGCAGTACAGCCCAGCCCGTATGCAGCCGGGGCGCCCAGCGGTGAACCAGCAGCACAAGAACGCAGAATACAAACGGAATAAGAATTGCAGCGTGCAGGAAAGACAAGCTATAACCTCCTTTGCGTAATGCCTTGCTTATAGCTTCCCCCATATCCTATAAAGTCCATGCCTTTTTTTGGAAGTCGAAAAAAGACAAAAAGAGCCCGCTTTTGGCAGGCTCCTCCGGGTTCATCCATATAAAATTCCTTGTTCATTATAGCGTCTTCATTCCGTTATGTAAAGTCATTCCCGGTGAAGCGGGCGTATAAGCCTCCGCCGATCTGGAGATCACTTCATGTATAGGAAGGAGGCGCATTTGGATGCTCAAATTTAAGATTGCGGTGTGTGCAGGTGTGTTCTTGGCCGGGCTGGCCGCAGGGTGGTTTCTGAACGCCAGGCTGCTCCCGGAGACGGACCGGAATGCCGCAAGGCCACCATCCGGCGGCACTCTTCAAAGCCGTACCTTGCACATGGATTACAGGCAGAATTCCTTTAAACCGCGGGAATATATCAAGGTCAACCGGGGGCTGCAGGATAACAGGCTTTACGGTGAGGATTAAGTCTGCGCCAGAAACGCCAGCAGCTCAGGATGCAGGGCTTCCGAACCCTCGCCCAACCATATCAGATGGCCCCAGGTATCAAGCAACTGCAGCTTGGAGCCGGCAATATGCTGATGGGCGCGGCGGGCATGTTCAATGGGCACAGCTCCATCGTTAGGACAGTGCTGGATAAGGGCAGGGCACCGGATATTTTTCAGGTCGAACTCCGTGATGGAGTTAATTTGGGGCAGATCCAGGAGAAAGCCGTGTCCGGACCGCTGCCTGTTATTCATTTTGCAGAATGCCTGGATATCGTCCTCCCTTGTGCGGGCCAGCACCTCAGAAGAAGGAAGGGTGCTGAAGGAAGATATCATTTGCTTGAACATAAAACGGGGGAACCGGTTGCTCATGAACTTAACGGCGCCACACGTATATTTTTCCATGGAGGCACCGAACAGAAGTTGTGAGATCTTGTAGGTTTTATCCTGAGGAGAGTGCCATCTTCCCGATACAGCGCTTTGCAGAGTAAGGCTTCTGACCCGCTCCGGATAATGCGAGGCCCAATAAATGCCGCTGGCACCACCGGCGGAGACGGCAATAACATCTATTTTATCCATACCCAAGTGATCCAGCAGCTCCGAATAGGCTTGGCAGGCCGTTCCCAGATTTTTCCCTATTCCGGCTGATGTCTGTCCATATCCCGCTCTGGAGGGAGTGAGCAGGGAATAGCCGCTCCGGAGAAGCTCGTCATAGCCGAATTCCTCCCGGCAATTGGAATGTCCGCCATGGAAAACAAGGATAGGCCTTCCCGCTCCCCGTATGGAGTATTCTATCATTAACGCATCCTTGGTTTGAAAGACATGTGTTTCCATGGATTAAGGACCTCCTGTATGTTACATATTTGTCTATAATCTAGCACATGCCCATAAAAAACGAAACCAATGGCCGTCACGATCCGTAAGACGTATTGGTATGCCTTTGTAAGAAAGGAGTGACGGACATGAACTGTTCGGAGGCCATCACTGTCATGCATGAGTATTTTGACGGGGAGGCGGATGCTGCAGCTGCTTCTGCCCTCAAAAAGCATTTGCAAATCTGCCCGTCCTGCCGGCAGCTGTTTAAACAGATGGAAAGCACAGAGGCGATGCTCCGGGTTCCGGTCAGGAGTGCCCCTCCGGTTGGACTGACAGCGAGCATCATGAGCGCATTGCCACAGCCTGCCAAACGAAGCCGTTGGGGGCAAATGCTGAAGCAGCATCCCATCGCTGTCATAGCCTGCGCCATTTTGGTAATGATGCTGGCTCATTATACATCACGCGTTTATTCGGACCGGGATATGGTAGTTCAGGGCGCCTTGGATCAATTATTCATCGGCGGCGATACGCTTGTGGTTCCCGAGGGAATAACCGTGTATGGCAACCTGAAGGTGAAACGGGGCAAAATCCAGATCGACGGCAATGTGGAGGGGGATGTCACCGTTATTAACGGCAGCTACAATTTGGCCTCAACCGCTTATATCTCCGGCCAGGTGACCATGATTGATGCTACTGTGGATTGGCTCTGGTACAGGATCAAGAATATGTTTAGGCGATTACCTCAAAAAGATGCCTTTGAGAGCCCCTCGTTTCCGAGGAGGCTCTTTCTTAAAGCATGACTATCACATATCCGGGAGTTCAAATAACATGCTCACGAAAAAGGTGCTGCAGCATTCCATCAAGCATTTTACCCTCAGCTCCTCCAGAATCATTCTTCTGGGTTTTGCTAGTCTGATCTTGCTTGGCTCGATCCTGCTTGCTTCGCCCATCGCCTCCACAGGAGAGGACATTTCTTGGCTGGACGCCTTATTCACATCCACCTCCGCCGTCTGTGTGACCGGTCTGGCCGTCGTCGACACAGGTGCAGACTTCTCCTTGTTTGGACAAATGGTCATCATGCTTCTTATTCAAGTGGGCGGTTTGGGCTTTATGACCTTCGGCGTGTTAATTGCTGTCGTGATGGGAAAGAAAATCGGCTTAAAGGAGCGGCTGCTTATTCAGGAGTCCTCCAACTCCTTATCCACACAAGGGGTAGTGAGGCTGTCGATAAGCATTTTTCTGATCGCCTTTATTGTGGAGGTACTCGGCGCCGCGCTGCTGACATTACGCTGGGAGTCCGAGCTGGGGCTGAAGAAGGCCGTCTATTACGGAGTTTTCCATTCCATATCTGCCTTCAACAATGCAGGCTTCGGGTTATGGTCGGATAACTTAAGCCGCTACGTCGGGGACCCGCTGGTCAATCTGGTTATCACCTTGCTTTTTATTATCGGGGGAATCGGGTTTACGGTTGTCCTCGATATATTCAGAAAACGCAGCTGGAAACGCCTGTCTCTCCATTCCAAGCTGGTTCTCCTGACCTCCGGTGTGCTGTGTATACTCGGGTTTATGGGCATTTTCCTGATTGAAATATTCAACTCGAGCACCTTCGGCTCCCTCTCCTGGTCTGAGCGGATCTGGGCTTCTTACTTCCAGGGGGTTGTTACTCGGACAGCCGGTTTTAATACCATTGACATTGCCCAGATGCTTCCGGCCTCCCAATTTTTCATGATCATCCTGATGTTCATTGGGGCATCTTCGGGCTCCACAGGCGGCGGTATCAAAACCAGCACCTTTATGGTATTGGCACTGACCATCGTCGCTATTGTCAAGGGACAGCGGGATACGGAGCTTATGGGGCGCAGAGTTCCCCAGAGCATTATCTTGCGCTCCTTGGCCATTATGGTGGTAT
>JAEWAA010000483.1 GCA_023391955.1 Bacillota bacterium
AGAAAATACGCAGCAGCTGTAAACCCGCGACTATCAAGCCTTCATGCCCTTGGCATATGCCGGGGTGTGGAGGCTTTTTGGCGATTCTCGAAAACTCCTATCTGCGGTGTCGATTCTTGTGGTAGAATGGAGGGTGATCTCTATTGAAACGGGTGGGAGAATAACCGGATGAAAGTAACCAATTTATTGCATTTTACGGAACATCACCGGTTCACCGTCAGCCGGAGCTTCGCAGTGGGAAGTCTCGGCTTGAGGATGCTGTCCTCCATCTATCAGCCCATGATCGGCCCGGGAGCCATTGCCTTGTACCACACGCTGCACCAACAGCTTCCCGTGGATAAGGCGGGATATTCGCCTCTGGAAGCCCAGCGCAGGCTGTTTTTGCAGATGGAGCTGGAGCCCGGGGAAAAGGGCCGCCGGCAGTTTATGGATTTAACCTCCAGGCTGGAAGCGGTGGGGCTGTTGTCTACCAGCCGCCGTCTGTATCCGGAATCGGAGGAATGCGTCTACGAATACCGGCTGTTTGAGCCGTTGTCCCCGGAGGAATTTTTCCGGAACCAGCATTTAGCTATGCTGCTTCGGGATAAGGTGGGGAAGATGATGCTGCTGCAGCTGCGCGACGAGCTGCTGGCCGATGAGCCTGCCGAGCTTAATGGAGCCGCGGCGGAGCAGCTGTCAGTTCCGTTCTATGACTTATTCCGCTTGAACACCAAGGTGATGGACCCTGATCTGGAGGAGGCGCTGTATGAGACAGCTGCCGGCCGGGACAGGTCGGGAGGACTGGACACCGAAACCAAAGGTTTTACTTATACGGATATTATCCGCCGTTTTCCCAAGGGTTCGCGCAACCGGCCCTTTGTGGAGGCGCTGCAGTTCCGTAAGGAGCATCTGGCAGCCATTAATATAGCGAAGAGCAAGTACAATCTGGAGCTGCAGGAAACCTGCCGGCTGCTGGATGAGGACGGGATTTTTGACGAGGAAGGCAATTTGCTGTTTGAGGAGCTGCAATACCGGGCCAATCTTTTGTACCGGCAGGCCAAACGGCGGGATGAATTCGCCGGGCGTAAGGTCCACCGGCTGGTGGCGGCGCAGTCTGCCGAGGACGGGCAGGATGAGGAGCTTCAGGAAAAAGGGGTCCAGATGGAATATTATCTGGAGGTGCCGGCGCTGTTTCAAGGCCAGTGCGATGTCCACCAGTACAACATGCTGCTCCGGAACGAACCCTATACGCTGGTGCTGAAGCGGTTTTTCCCTCACGGCACAGTGCCGGACGGGGTGCTGGACGTTTTCGAAAAAATCGATCTGAATTACGGCCTCAACGGTGAGGTCATTAATGTATTGATCCATTTCCTTCATACAGACCGCCGTTCCTGGGTCAAAAACTCCATTGAGGCCATTGCCTCGGACCTGCTGGGCAAGCAGGTAGGGACCTATGAGGATGCAGTGGAGTATATCCGCGAGAAGGCGCGTTATAAGGCCAAGGCCGGCGCCAGACGCAAGGACGAAGGTGCCGCCTCCGGAGGCTCCACGGGGAAGTCCTCGGCATCAAGCGGGTCCCGTGGGGCAAGAGGCGGGGGCAAACAGAAGCCGGTGATCCCGGTGGCCCTGGACAAAGCCGGAGGCCGCAAGCAGCTGTCGGATGAAGAGATGGAGGCCATCATCAAGAAGGCCAGCAGATGGGAAGAAGGAAGGGCGTAGCTTAGCCGACAGGCAAAGCCCCCCAGCAAATGCTTACGAAGTTGGCTTTTGCCTGAAGGCAAAAGCCTCAGGAGGTGACGTGAATGGAATCCATGTCGGAGGTCCTCCGCACCCTGCCGTTCGCGGCCCTGCGCAAGCAGGCGGAGGAGCGGTACCGTGCGGTTCTGCAGGACCCGCTTGTGCAAAAGTGGCGGGCCAAATACCCCGAGCTTACAGATGAGGATATCAACTTAAATCTCAATAAGATGTACCAATATGTCAAGGAATACCGGACCTGCCGGGAGTGTCCGGGGCTGGACAAGTGCCCCAACGAGCTGGAGGGGCATGCCACACGGCTCATGGTGGATGAAATTCACGGGCGCCAGCAGATTTACGACCAGAAGGTCCCTTGTCCCCGCTATACCGTGTGGGAAGCCGAGGAGGCGGTGAAGCGCCGGATCACCAGCTTTTATGTCGATCAGGGTACGCTGACCCGGGGTTACGATCTGAAGGAGATTGTGCGGGCGGACAGCGAACGCGCTGAAGCCGTTGGTTATCTGGTGGATTACATCGACCGTGCCAAGGAAACCGGACTGCCCACCAGAGGACTGTACCTGCAGGGACCGCTCGGCACGGGGAAAACCTTTTTGATGTGCTATATGCTTTATGAGCTGGCCAAACAAGGCTTAAGCGGCGTGATCGTGTATATGCCGGATTTCGCCGAGGATCTCAAGGCCATGTTCGGGGAGCCCCACAAGCTGAAGGATACCATTGAGCTGATGAAGGAGACGGATCTGCTGGTATTTGACGATATCGGCGCGGAAAATATGAACCCCTGGCTCAGGGATCATGTGCTGGGCACGATCCTGAATTACCGGATGAACCGCAAACCGACCTTTTTTACCTCCAATTACGAGTTCGGCGGACTGGAAAAGCATTTCAGCTTCACCAGCAAGGACGGGGAAGAGGAGTTTAAGGGACAGCGGATTATGGACCGCATCCGTCATTACGTGGATATTATCGAGGTGCATGGGACCAATAAACGGAAGCTGGAGCAGGAGTAACCGCCGTTCGTTCCAACTCCTGTGATGCCTAATAAGACAAACAACTCCCGTGATGCCAATGAATAGCCAAAGAAACCCGGCCAGGTGGCCGGGTTTTGCTGTTGAATGAGGTGCTACAGCACGGAAGCGACGGTGGCGGCGGCCGCAAGCAGGAAGCTGAAGCCGAAGAAAATGGCAAACCCAAGAGTAGAGTCAGACTGGCTGCGCGGGTCATCATGAATGTGTTCCCGGGGATCGTACATAGCTGGCGGTACCTCCTGTTCCGGTGCAGACACCGTTAATGTAATGGATTATCCATAGGCTGATTAGAATAATTATAATTTAATGGGATTAGTATACGCATTATTACCCTTGATTGTAAAGGCGAAACAGGGGAGTGCCTTGTCTTGGCGGCTAAAATCGCTAATTGCGCCAAAATCCGGCACTTAACGGAAGCGGATTTCCGCTATTCTCAGCGGGGGAACGGTTGCCTAAGCGATAGCGGAAAGGAACTTCCGTTATCCGGACAGAAAGCTGCCCGCGGGAGCAGTCAACAGCGAAATAGCGGAAAAAGCCTTCCGCTATCAAGCCTTCGCAGCTTGCTGGCAGATGGTTAACGGAAGTCTGCTTCCGCTATTTCAGCCCCGCCGGCCACGAATGGCCTATAACGGAACCCAGACTTCCGCTATAGGCGCATTTACAGGCTTTTGAGCCGCAAAAGCTGCAAATAGCGGAAAATCCCCTTCCTCTAAGCGGAAATTTGGCGGAAGGGACAGCAAATAGCGGAAGTTCGGCTTCCTTTATTTTGCAGGAGGCTATGTGCGCACAATGGGGCAGGGGAGAGCAATTGGGCTGATCACGTATCTATTCCGCGGGCTATTCTGCCTGGAATGTGGTATACTTTACATGTACGACTTGGTGCCGGATGGGCGCCATAATTCACGATGAACGATACAGAAGGAGGATATCCATGGCAATTGTCAACGTGTCGGACCAATCCTTTAAGGCGGAGGTTGAAGGCGCGGGTACGGTCCTGGTAGATTTCTGGGCACCATGGTGCGGCCCTTGCAAGATGATCGCGCCGGTACTGGAGGAGCTGGACCAGGAGTTGAATGTGAAGATCGCGAAAGTGAACGTGGATGAGAATCAGGAATCGGCATCCCGCTTTGGCGTGATGAGCATTCCCACTCTGATTGTGTTCAAGGACGGCCAGCCCGTGGATAAAATTGTGGGATTCCAATCGAAGGATGCACTCAAAAATGTGCTCAATCGACATGCGTAACCATTTTCTTTCATAAAAAAGAGCCGCTGATCCTCTCCGGACAGCGGTTCTTTTGCTCGAAAGGACACTAATTTGCCTTTCTTTTTTATGTATGAACGGGTGAAAAATGATAGGTCGTGCAATAATAGTTATACGACATCCACGAAAAGGAGTGTAAAAAATTACCATAATGTTAGACATGAGGCGAGATTCCCGGATTATAGAAATGGTCAAAATTACAAGCCATGAAGGGGAACTGGATGATGAGCAAATTATTGATCTCTATCTGGCCGTACATGGCCATTCCCCGCAAACGGCCCGCAACTACCGGAGAGCCTTTTTACTGTTCCGCGGATTTGTTACGAATAAGCGGTTGGCCCAGGTAAATTGGAAGGATATCGAGGCTTTTAAAATGGGATTGGCCAAAGGATATTGCAGCTATTCGGGGCAACCGCTTGCCCCTGCCAGCATCTCGGCACTGATCGCACCGCTGAAATCCTTGTATAAATGGGGGAGCGATCCCAACATCGGACTTTTCCCGCAGAACCCGGCTACCGCTGTAAAAATTCCCAGCGTTCCTGTGACCAGCACCAAGCGCTATCTCACCCAGGAAGAGGTGCTTATCCTGCTGAAACACTTGAAAATGGGCAAGGAACGGAACTATTTGATCGTTTTATCCTTGGTAATGCTGGGTTTACGGGTATCTGAGCTCGTGTCGGTCCGATGGGGAAATTTCCAGCCGGATCCGTTGAATACATCCGTTTGGTTGACGGTGGAGAAGGGAAAAGGGGGAAAGCAGCGGGGAGTGAAGGTGCCGGGAAGACTGTGGTCAATGCTGGACCAATACAAAAAAAGCCTGCAGGAAAAAGGAATGGCCGCCGATGCGGACTACGTATTCCCCATTTCCCCCAGGCAGGTTGAACGGATCATTCAGGCTGCTTCCAACCAGTGCTTTCCTTCCAAAAAACCGACGCCCCACTGGCTGAGGCACACCAATGCAACTCTTGCATTATTGAGTGGAGCAACCCTCCAGCAGGTGCAAAGCACGTTAGGACATTCCCATATTAATACGACACAGCGTTATCTTCATACCGTAGAGCAAATCGAAAAGGCCGCTCCCGACTATGTCGAAGACTGTCTGTTGCATCATGACGAATAAGTCAAAACTTTAGAAAAAAGCCTGCAATTTGATTTTTTGTATTGATATATCCTCTATAAAAACCTATAATTAACCAATATGTAGCAATAAAATTACAAAAATCTCTATCGATTTGTGTCGGATGTCGTATAACTATTATTGCACGACATCGTTCGATTGTCCTATAAAAAATTGGTATAACTTGGATAATTTGAAGTAATTTATTTCCCTACAAACGCATTTTCTGGATAATAAATACTTCTAACGGCGCAGGAGGCGGCAATGAACGGGAAAATACTGGATTTCAGGAAGAAGAGTCGGCTGAAATACCATGACGATGGGCTGGCCAACATTTTAGCCATTTTAAAAAGGAAGCATGTGGAGACGTATCATCATTCCGTACGGGTGGGCAGAATCAGTCAAGCCTTGGCCCATATCCTTAAATTCAGCCAGGAGGAGCAGGAAAAGCTGCTGCTGGGCTGTCTTCTCCATGATATCGGCAAACTGATGGTCCCCAATGATATTCTCGATAGCGACAAACGCCTGACAGAAGATCAATGGCGCATTATGAAGCTCCATCCCATTATCGGAACAGAGCTGGTTTCAAGCCTTCTTCCTTTATCCGAGGAGATTCTCAGCATCATCCGCCATCATCATGAGCGTTGGGACGGAACGGGATACCCCGCCGGTCTGAAGGGGGAGGAAATCCCGCTGAATGCACGGATTTGTGCGGTGGCGGACGCCTTTGACAGCATGGTTTCCCACCGGCCCTACAATGATCTCAAAAGCTTCGACGAAGCGCTTCAGGAGCTTCAGGAGCATGTGGAAACCCAGTTTGACACCGCGATTGTCATCAAGTTCAGCTGTATCCTCAACCGCGTTCGCGACATCTATCCCCAAGAGCGGCGGGAGCAAACAGACTACTTTGTGTAGAGAGGGATTCTTATGCAGGCGGCTCTAATGGAACAGTATGTGCAGTTCAGCGTCCTCGGGGAAAATTACTCCATCCGGATTTCCGGCATTCATGAAATTATTCGTATGCAGCCTATTACTTTCATCCCCAATTCACCGACATATATGAAAGGAGTCATCAATTTACGCGGGAGCATCATTCCGGTCATCAGCTTAAGGGGTCTGTTTCTTATGGAAGAGGCGGAGCCCACCAAAGCCTCCCGCATTATGGTGGTTCATTACCGCGGTAAACCAATGGGGATTATTGTGGACAAAGTAGATAAGGTGGTGGTATTCTCCAACATTCACGAAGCCTCCTCCCAGTATGGAAACGGGAGTATGGCCTGCATTTCCGGCATCGGCATTGCCGGCGGTGAATTAGTCGGCATTATAAACCTGGATGAAATGCTGCTAGAGACGTAAAAACCCATTTGAGAGATACAACAAGGAGTGGAGAACATGATGTGGTTTGCCAACATGAAGACAGGTACAAAGCTGATTTCATCCTTCGCCGTATTGGCGGTTATTGTGGCGGTAGTAGGGTTATTCGGATTGATGAACTTAAGCAAAATCAATGATAGTCTGGATGATATGTACAAAAACCAGCTGGTGGCGGTCCAATCCCTGGAGGAAATCGACGCAGCTGTTCAAGAAGCGCGCCATGAGCTGCGTAAAATTTATATGGTGGAGCAAAAGGAACGTGTAGCCGTCTCGGACGGAGGGCTCAAGCTGCTGGAAGAGGCCGAAAGGCAGCTTGTCACTTTCAAGCAGACAGAGCTGTCTGCAGCTTCCACCGCAGAGCTGCCAACTCTGGAAAAGGCGCTGGCGGATTACAGAAAATCTTATGAGGAGGCATCCCAGCAGGGCATCAATAATAACCTTGAGCGTATGTTAGAAATGATGAATGGGGGCGAAATTAATATTACGCGCACCAAGCTCACCGATTCGTTGGACAAGCTTCTGAAAATCAACAACGATGAGGCGCTGCATGCGAGGAATGAAGGAAAGGATTTGTATACCCGGTCCCGGAATTTAACGGTAGGTGTGATTATCGGGGCGGTGCTTCTCAGCGGATTGCTGGGCTGGGTGATTTCCCGGGCAATCTCCAATCCTCTGAAGAAGGTGATGGTGATTGTCGGTGATGTAGCCGGAGGCGATCTCAGCCGCACCTCCGATATCAAAACCAAGGACGAAATCGGACAGCTGGCCCAAGCTGTGGACAGCATGGTGCTGAATCTGCGGGGCATAGTAGGCTCCATTCTCTCCAATGCGCAGAATGTGGCGGCTTCCGCCCAGCAAATCTCGGCCAGCAGCGAGGAAATCGCTGGGGGCAGCGCCAATCAGGCGGAGGCGGCCCAAACCATCAGCGAGCTGTTTAAGGAGCTGTCGGCAGCCATCCATTCCGTGGCGGCCAATACGGAGCAAACCTCCGAGCTGGCGGAGGAATCCATCCGTCTGGCCATGGAGGGCAGGGACGTGATCCAGTCGTCCATGACTTCCATGGAGGCTGTCAGCACGCAGATGGCCAAGCTGGAGGACGATTCCCACAAAATCGGTGAGATTCTGGATGTGATTGAGGATATCGCCGACCAGACCAATCTGCTGGCCTTGAATGCAGCCATTGAAGCGGCCCGGGCAGGAGATCAGGGACGCGGGTTTGCGGTAGTGGCCGACGAGGTCCGCAAGCTGGCGGAGCGCAGCCGCGATGCCACCAAGCAAATTACCGGCATCATCCGGATCATGCAGGACAATACCCGCCAGAGTGTGGCAACGGTGCAGGAGAGCGGCAACTTCTCCAAGCAGTCGGGCAATTCCTTCCATCATATCTCCAAAATGGTCAATGATGCCGGCGCCAAAATTTCCGAGATTGCGGCAGCCAGTGAAGAGCAGGCGGCACAAAGCGCCAATGTGCTGAATGCGGTGGAGAATATCTCTGCTGCTACAGAGGAAGGGGCGGCAGCCAGCCAGGAAATGGCGGCAACGGCCCAATCCTTGTCCTTATTGGCGGATGAGCTTCAGAAGGCGGTCATCTGGTTCAAGATGCCGGCTTAACGGGAAGACGCCGGCCATAGATGCAAGAACGCTATCCCTCTTGGGGGATGGCGTTTTTGCTTTTGCCAGGGTATCCCGCCTCGAATGTCTGTTCGATTCCCCCTGCAACATGATATACTTGAAAGTGGATTTAACAATCACAACCGGGAGAAGAAAGCCAATATGGAAAACATGCATATCCGCAACAAGCTGGCGCTTTTGCCGGACAAACCCGGCTGCTATCTGATGAAGAACAGCGAAGGCGCCATTATTTATGTGGGCAAGGCCAAGGTGCTGAAGAACCGTGTCCGGTCCTATTTTACCGGCAGCCACAACATTAAGACCCAGAAGCTGGTAGGCGAAATTGCCGATTTCGAATATATTGTCACCAAGAGCAATATGGAAGCCCTGATTCTGGAATGCAATCTGATCAAGCAGTATCATCCGCGTTACAACGTGCTTTTGAAGGACGACAAGACCTTTCCTTATATCAAAATCACCCATGAGGCCCACCCGCGGCTGGAGGTCACCCGCAAGGTGCTGAAGGACAAGGCCAAATATTTCGGCCCGTATCCCAATGCTTATGCCGCCCAGGAAACCAAAAAGCTGCTGGACCGGCTCTACCCCCTGCGCAAATGCAAGGTGCTTCCCGACAAGGTATGCCTGTATTACCACTTGGGCCAATGTATCGCACCCTGCGAGTATCCGGTGGCGGAAGGGGAATACGAGCGGATGACCGGGGAGATCGCCCGTTTTCTGAATGGCGGGCATGAAGCCATCCGCGACGAGCTGGAGAAGAAGATGCTGGAGGCGGCCGAGGAGCTGAATTTCGAACGGGCCAAGGAGCTTCGGGATCATATCGCCAACATCGATGCCGTGATGCAGAAGCAGACTATCACCACCATGGACCTGACTGACCGGGATGTGTTCGGCTACTGGACGGACAAGGGCTGGATGTGCGTGCAGATTCTCTACATGCGCCAAGGCAAGATGATCGAACGCCGGGCAACGGCCTTTCCCTATTATGGAGAGGCGTATGAGGATTTCCTGACCTTCGTGGCGCAGTTTTACAGCGAAAATCCGGCCCTGCCCCGGGAGATTTTCCTGCCGGCCCAGGAGGAGCCGGAGGAGGCTGAAGCGGTTGCCGCGGACGATGCAGCGGCCCTGACTCCGCAAGCGGACACGCCCGCAGAAGGAGTGGAGGCATCGGAAACGGCGGATGCCGGCAGTGTGTCGGAGTCAGCCGAAGCGGCTAACGAGGAGCAGCTGGATGTGAAGCAGTCGCTGGAGAGCTGGCTTAAGGTGAAGGTATATGTGCCCCGGAGAGGGCCCAAGCGCAAGATGGTGGACATGGCCTGCGACAATGCCCGCGTGTCTCTGGAGGAGAAGTTTAAGCTCATCGAACGCGAGGAGGAGCGGACTGTCCGTGCCGTGGAGAATCTGGGAAGCTGGCTGGGTTCGGGCACCGTGCGCCGGATCGAAGCCTTCGACTACTCCAATATCCAGGGCTCCGATCCCGTCTCCGCCATGGTGGTGTTTACCGACGGCAAGCCGGACCGCAAGGAGTACCGCAAGTACAAGGTACGCACCGTCCAGGGGCCGG
>JAEWAA010000531.1 GCA_023391955.1 Bacillota bacterium
ACCATGCCCATCAAAAACCGCGACGACCTGTCCCGGGTGTATACCCCCGGCGTAGCCCGGGTTTGTATGGCAATCCACAACAAACCCAGAGAGGCCTTTGCGCTTACCATCAAACGCAATACGGTGGCGGTAGTCTCCGACGGAACCGCCGTGCTTGGCCTGGGGGATATCGGCCCTCATGCGGCCATGCCAGTAATGGAAGGCAAGGCGATGCTGTTTAAGCAGCTGGCGGATGTGGACGCCTTCCCCATCTGTCTCGACACCAAGGATACGGAGGAAATCATCCGCACCATAAAGGCCATGTCCCCCGGCTTCGGGGGCATTAATCTGGAGGATATCAGCGCCCCGCGATGCTTCGAAATCGAACGCAGGCTTACCGAGGAGCTGGATATTCCCGTGTTCCACGACGATCAGCACGGCACCGCTGCAGTGATGATGGCCGGTCTGCTTAACGCCCTGAAGGTTACGGAGAAGGACATCGGCTCTATCCGCGTAGTGGTGGTGGGTGCCGGAGCGGCAGGGGTATCCTGCTGCAAAATGCTGCTGGCTGCCGGCGTCAAAAACCTGGTGGCCGTAGACCGGGAAGGAGCCATCACGGCAGACCGTACCTATGCCAATGAAATGTGGAACTGGCTGGCTGAACGCACCAATCCCGACCGGCTCACCGGCGGTTTGTCCGATGTAATCGAAGGCGCCGATGTGTTCATCGGGGTATCGGGTCCCGGTGTGCTGAAGGTGGAGGATCTTGTCCGTATGGCGGAGGACCGGATTGTATTTGCCATGGCCAATCCCGAGCCGGAGATTGACCCGGAGCTGGCCGAGCCCCATGTGCGGGTGCTGGCCACCGGACGGAGCGATTATCCCAACCAGATCAACAACGTACTGTGTTTCCCCGGCATCTTCCGGGGGGCGTTGGACTGCCGGGCACGCCTCGTCAATGAAGAGATGAAGCTGGCCGCTTCCCGGGCCATCGCCTCGGTTATCTCCGATGATGAAGTGAACGAGAACTATATCATTCCCAGCATTTTTAATGAAAAAGTGGTGGATTCCGTCCGCAGCGCCGTCATTACCGCCGCTATCGATACGGGTGTGGCCCGCCGGATTCCGCCGGAATTCCGCAGCCTCTGTGATTACACCGGCTACGGCTTGTCCGACAGCTACAAACGTTAGAGCTTAGCGGAAGAAAACCATTGAATGTATATTCCGCAACATGAAACGGGAGGGATAGGTTGGCTTGAGGGCGAGTTTTTTGTTGGCCTTGAAACCTAAGCAATTAAATTCAATCAAGGCCAACAAAACGTGTTTGAGCTTCCAAGCCAAGCCTATCCCGGTAGTGAATGCTGCCCAAGAATATAATTCTAGCGTATTTGCACAAGCCCTCAAGAAACGCAGCGACATAAAGGAGACAGCCCTATGGAAACCCGTACGGAGAAGGATTTTCTTGGAGAAAAGCAGGTTCCCGCCCAAGCCTATTACGGCATCCAGACCATCCGGGCAGTTGAGAACTTCCCGATTACCGGCGTGCCTGTGCACCGGACGCTGGTGAAGGCACTGGCCGAGGTGAAAAAGGCAGCGGCCCGCGCCAACATGGAGGCGCATCTCTTAAACCGCAGAGTAGGCGAGGCCTTTGTCCAGGCGGCTGAGGAACCGGCAGAGGGAAAGCTGGACCGGGAATTTATTGTCGATTCCATCCAAGGCGGCGCAGGCACCTCCATCAATATGAATATGAATGAGGTCCTGGCCAACCGGGCTTTGGAGCTGTTGGGCAAGCAGAAGGGCGAATATTTCCACTGCAGCCCCAATAACCATGTGAACATGTCTCAATCCACCAATGATGTTATTCCCACCGCCCTGCGGATTGCCTCATACTGGCTATCCCAAGAGCTGCTGGCAGCGATGGACCGGACCACAGCCGAAATCCGGGAGAAGGCCAAGTCCTTTGACGATGTGATCAAAATGGGGCGCACCCATCTTCAGGATGCGGTGCCCATCCGCATGGGCCAGGAATTCGCGGCTTATGCTGCCGTCCTGGAGCGGGACCGGGAGCGTATCCGCCGTGCCGGCGCCGAGCTCCTCACTGTGAACATGGGCGCTACTGCCGTAGGCACCGGGCTGAACGCCAAGCCGGAATATATCGCGAGAGTCTCGGAATGCCTGTCCGAGCAGCTGGGGCTTCCCGTTCATCCCGCAGCCGATCTGGTGGATGCTACCCAGAATACGGATGCCTATACGGAGCTGTCCGCGGCCCTCAAGGTTTGCGCCGTGAACCTGTCCAAAATCTGCAACGACATCCGCCTGATGGCCTCCGGGCCGCGGGTGGGCCTGTATGAGCTCCTGCTGCCGGCACGCCAGCCCGGCTCCTCCATCATGCCCGGGAAGGTGAATCCGGTGATGGCGGAGGTCATGAACCAGGTGGCCTTCCAGGTGATGGGCAACGACCATACCATCTGTGTGGCCTGTGAGGCGGGACAGTTCGAACTGAATGTAATGGGACCGGTGATTGCCTTCAACCTGCTGCAGTCCCTCCAGATCATGACGCGGGGGCTGGATGCCTTCCGGGAATTCGCCCTGGAAGGAATGGAGGCCAACCGGGAGGGCTGCCGCCGCTACGTGGAACAGAGCTTCGGCGTTATTACTGCCCTGAACCCCCATCTGGGTTATGAGGTAGCCGCCCAGCTGGTGAAGGAAGCGATGAAGTCCGGCCGTACCGTCAAGGAAATCATCACGGAGAAGCATCTGCTTTCACCGGAGGAATTGGAGGAGATCCTAGACCCGTACCAGATGACATCACCGGGGATAGCCGGAGCGCGCTTTTTGGAGGAGCAGGGGTAACGGATTTCATTTTTTTCACACGATATTCATGCTATCTTCATCCCACCTTCATGATTCGGAAGAAAATCAGTGATATTCTTAGTCATGTAGCCCGGTTCGCATGAAATTCTTCACCAAAGAGTTATAATAAGATAGTAAATATAAACCTTAGGAGGGAATTACAGTATGTCTCTGATTGGAAAAGAAGTGCTCCCGTTTCAAGCGTCCGCTTTCCGCAACGGCAATTTCGTCGATGTCTCCGAACAGGATTTCAAAGGAAAATGGAGTGTAGTTTGCTTCTATCCCGCCGACTTCACCTTCGTTTGCCCGACGGAGCTGGAGGACCTGCAAAATCAATACGAAACCCTGAAGGGACTTGGAGTTGAGGTGTATTCCGTTTCCACGGACACCCACTTCACCCACAAGGCTTGGCATGATACCTCCGATACTATCGGCAAAATCACCTACACCATGATCGGTGACCCGTCCCACACCATCTCCCGCAACTTCGACGTGCTGGATGAAGTCAGCGGCCTGGCTGACCGCGGCACCTTCATCATCGACCCGGACGGCGTGATCCAATCCGTTGAAGTCAACGCCGGCGGAATCGGCCGTGACGCAAGCATCGTAGTAAGCAAAATTAAGGCGGCTCAATATGTGCGCAATCACCCGGGTGAAGTTTGCCCTGCCAAGTGGCAAGAAGGCGGCGAAACTCTGAAGCCGAGCCTTGATCTTGTAGGAAAAATTTAAGGGGCTGAGATAAATGGCCTTAGAAGCCGATATTAAAGCGCAGCTTGCCCAATACCTGCAGCTTCTGGAGGGGGATCTTCTTCTTCAAGTAAGCGCAGGAACGGATGCTGCTTCAGCCGAGATGCTGGCCCTCGTTGAGGAGATCGCCAGCATGTCGCCCCGGATCAAGGTGGAGAAAACCGCCTTGGCCAGAACCCCCAGCTTCAGCGTTAACCGCGCTGGAGCAGAGGATAGCGGCATTGTATTTGCCGGCGTACCGCTGGGTCATGAATTCACTTCCCTGGTGTTGGCGCTCCTGCAGGTAAGCGGGAGAGCCCCCAAGGTGGAGGAAGCTGTCATCCAGCAGATTAAAGCCATTAAGGGCGAATACCATTTCGAAACCTATGTCAGCTTGACCTGCCATAACTGTCCTGACGTGGTACAGGCTCTGAACGTGATGAGCGTGCTCAATCCGGGCATTACCCATACCATGATTGACGGCGGTGTGTTCAAGAACGAGGTGGAGAAGAAGGAAATTATGGGCGTGCCCGCCGTGTTCCTGAACGGCGAGTTCTTCAACAGCGGACGCACCTCTCTGGAGGAGATCCTGGCCAAGCTGGGCAGCGGACAGGATACCAGCCAGCTGTCTGCCAAGGAGCCCTACGATGTTCTGGTGGTAGGCGGCGGTCCCGCCGGCGCCAGCGCAGCCATCTATGCGGCCCGTAAGGGCATCCGCACCGGCATTGTGGCCGAACGTTTCGGCGGTCAGGTGCTGGACACCCTGGGCATCGAAAATTTCATCAGCATGACCTATACCGAAGGGCCGAAGCTTGCTGCCAGCCTGGAGGCACATGTCAGTGAATATCCTATTGATGTGATGAAGGCCCAACGGGTCAGACATTTGGACAAGAAGGACTATATTGAGGTGGAGCTGGAGAGCGGTGCTGTGCTCAAAAGCAAAACCGTCATTCTTTCCACCGGCGCCCGCTGGCGCAACACCGGTGTCCCCGGCGAAGCCGAGTTCAAGAACAAGGGTGTGGCCTATTGCCCCCACTGTGACGGACCTCTGTTTGCCGGCAAACATGTGGCTGTCATCGGCGGAGGCAACTCCGGCATTGAAGCGGCCATTGATTTGGCCGGGGTTGTGAAGCATGTAACGGTTCTGGAGTTTATGCCGGAGCTGAAGGCGGACGAGGTGCTCCAAAAACGCCTTTACAGCCTGCCCAACGTGACGGTGCTGAAGAACGTGCAGACCAAGGAAATCACCGGCGACAACAAGGTGAACGGACTCACGTACCTGATGCGCGACAGCGGGGAGGAGCAGCACATTGAGCTGGAGGGTGTATTCGTCCAGATCGGTCTGGTGCCCAACACCGAGTGGCTGGAGGATACCGTTGAGCGTACCCGCTTTGGCGAAATCGTGGTGGACCGCCACGGCGCAACCAATCTGCCCGGTGTTTTTGCAGCCGGGGATTGCACCAACAGCGCCTACAAGCAGATCATCATCTCCATGGGCTCCGGTGCTACCGCGGCCTTGGGCGCCTTCGATTATTTGATCCGCAATTAAACAAGGGCGACCTGACAAAACGTGTAAATTGTTCTTGTCAGCCGGCTTGCCCCTGTGCTATTATGGGGAACAATAATTGGAAGGGCTTCTAGGGAGCCGGGGCTGCTGCGTGCAGCCGCCGAACCGAGCGAGGCCGGCGCGTACTATACCATATGCGCAACACCGTAGGGATAAAAGACCTTCGGCAAGTTCCGTTTCGACGGGCTTGCCAGGTCTTTTTTTTCGTATGTGGATACAGGGAGATATCAAAAGGAGGGTGCGGCAGATGGCGGCGGCAATACGGGTGGAGAGGCTGCAGAAGACGTTCCGGGTGAAGGAAAAGCGGGCCGGCTTAAAAGGAAGCGCAGAGGCGCTGTTCCGGCCGGTGTACAAGGAGAAGCTGGCGGTGAAGCCAATCGGCTTCCAGGTGGAGGAAGGGGAGATTCTGGCCTTTATGGGGCCAAACGGAGCAGGCAAATCCACCACCATCAAGATGCTGACGGGCATCCTGCATCCCACAGCGGGTACAGCAGAGGTGCTGGGTTTGTGCCCTTGGGAGGAACGCCGCCGGTTGGGATTCCTGGTGGGTTCGGTATTCGGCCAGAAATCCCAGCTGTGGTACCATCTGCCGCCGGTGGATTCCTTCGAGCTGTTGGGAAGCATCTATGAGCTGCCGAAGGCCGACTTTATCCGCCGCCGCGACGAGCTGGCGGAGCGCTTCGAAATTACGCCATACCTGAACACACCCGTACGCCGTCTGTCCCTGGGGGAGCGGATGCGTTGTGAAATTGTGGCTGCCCTCTTGCACCGGCCCCGGGTTGTCTTTTTGGATGAGCCGACCATTGGTCTGGATGTGATCGTCAAGCAAAAAATCCGCGAGCTGATTCTGGAGATGAACCGGGAGGAGGGCACCACCCTGTTCCTGACCTCCCATGATGCCGGAGATATCGAGCAGCTGTGCAAACGGGCCATTGTCATCAATCATGGTGAGATTATCTTGGATGAGCGGGTATCCCGGATGAAGCGGGAATATCTCACCTACAAAACCGTCGAGCTGCGGCTGCGCGAGGTCTGCGCTCTGCCCCCGCTGCCGGGAGTGCGGATCCTGAAGCAAACGGCTAATGGGCTGAAGCTGAATGTGGATACGTCGGTGATCGGGATGGAGGAGGTGCTGGGACAACTAGTGGCATGCTGCAAAATTGGGGACGTCACCATCGAAGACCCGCCTATGGAGGAGATCATCGCCAAGATTTATGAACGGACAGAAAGGGTGGCGGACCGGTCTGCAGAGTCCGTACCGCTGGCAGGGGGGAGTTAGCCGTGCAATCTGTGTTCAGATGGGGCAAATCCGGCTGGGGAAAATACGGGGCTATCGGCAAAATCACTGTGAAGAACCAGCTCATGTATGCGGCTGACCTGTTTATCCGCACCCTTTTTCTGCTGCTGATCCTCTATGTGTTCACCCAACTGTGGAGCGTGACGTACGAAGGGGCAGGCGAGGCAGTCATCGGCGGCTACCGCTATCACGAGCTGATCTGGTATCTGATTTTCTCCGAATCCTTGACCATGGCAATGCCCAAGCTGCATGTGACGGTGGAGGAGGAGGTCAAAAGCGGAGGCATCGGTTATCTGCTCTGCCGTCCCGTGAGCTATGTGGGCTACCGGTATGCCGAATTCGCCGGAGAGTTTGTGGTGCGGCTTGTCTCCAACCTGCTGGTGGGTGGGGCGTTGGGCGTTTTCCTGTTCGGCCTGCCGGACTTTGGCTGGGGCTGGTTGGGGTTTCTGCCTGTTCTGATCGGAGGAGCGACGCTGAATTTTATGATCCGGATGCTGCTGGCTCTTTGCGCGTTTTGGGTGGAGGAAATCCAGGGACTGGTATTTGTGTATGATAAGCTGCTGTTTACCATCGGGGGGATGCTGCTGCCGCTGGAGCTGTTTGCGGAGCCTTTCCGCACCATCTGCCGCTTCCTGCCTTTCCAGACCATGATTTATTATCCTGTAAAATCGGCCATCCAGTTCGATGCTATGCGCATGGTGCACATGCTGGGCATTCAGGCGTTATGGATCGGGGGATTCGGTGCCCTCCTGTATGCGGTGTACCGGAAGGGAGTGAGACGGCTCAATGTCAACGGCGGGTAAAGGCTTGATGCGCAAATACAGCTTTGTCCTGACAGCGTGGAAGCTGAATCTGGCAGGGGCCATGGAGTTCCGGATGAGCTTCTTCCTGACGGCGGGGATGATGATGCTGAACAATGCCGTGTTCCTATTTTTCTGGGCCATGTACTTCCAGCGGTTTCCCCTGGTGAACGGCTGGTCCTTGAATGATGTGATGATGGTGTGGGCGGTAAGCACCACAGGCTACGGCATCTCCAACGTGCTTTTCGGCAATGCACTGCGGATCGCCAATCTGGTGGCGGGAGGAGATCTGGACGCCTACCTGATCCAGCCGAAGCCGGTGCTGTTGAATGTGCTGGTTAACCGGATGTCCCTGCTGGCTGCCGGGGACCTGCTGTTTGGGCTGGTGTGCTACGGGATATTCGGCGATCACTCCCTTGCGGGGATCGGGAGGTTCGCCATAGCCGCCCTCTTTTCCACTTTGCTGTTCACTTTTTTTCACATTCTCACGCAATCCCTGGCCTTCTACATCGGCAATGCAGAAAATCTGGGTTACCAGTTTTTCATCGGCTTTGTCACCTTCAGCACATATCCGACGGATATCTTCAAAGGGATGGGCAGAATCCTGCTCTTCACCGTGATCCCCGCCGGATTCATCAGCTACATGCCCATCGGGCTGCTGCGGACGCCGGAGGCTGGTTTTCTGGCCGGTCTCCTGCTGGTTACAGCTCTGTTGGGAACAAGCGCCATAACCGTATTTTATAAAGGGCTGGCCCGTTACAGCTCCGGCAACCGGATCGGTATGAAAAGCTGACCGCTCATCGATAAGGGCGAGACATGCGGGCGACATACGGGCGACATATGGGTGACATACGGGCGAAAGGCAGACGGCAGGCGTGCAACAGGGGGGCAACAGGCGGACGGTATGCGAACGGCATTGCTGTAACGGAACTCATCGGCTCTTAGCCGGCACAATCCGTCCGATTTGGAACGTAACGGAACCCAGCGGCCCTTACAGCTCCATTTGTCTGATTTCCCCCTACTACCATGCCTCTAAGAGTCGGAGAGTTCCGTTAGAATACCGCGGAGGGCATTTTCGCCGTTTAAGCGTCGCTTAATTCCGTTAAAGGTTTACGCGCCTCACACACTCAGGCAAACGGTTCCCTCCGTTCTAATATAACCGGATGCGCTCCTTCAGCCGGTAAACTGGAGCTGGACTATCCGGGCTCGGCCCCCACAGTTCTTCATGAATCCGCCACTCCGGCTCAACCTCTTCAATAACCAGATACAGCTCCTGCGGGTGATGGAAATACAGGCTTTCGAATACGGTCTTTTTTGAATAATTGGCATCGGTATAAGTGTTTTTGTAAGCTGCGCGGTTCCCCATTTCGTCCTCCAGGTACATCCGCTCCAGGGAAGGGGCGAAATCTGTGTCCTGTACAGTCAGCGATAATACGGTTTCCATCGGGTACAGAGCGACTGTCCCAACATGAAGAGGATATTGGCCCCCCTCTGTCTGGAGCTTGAAGCTCAGCCCGGCATCATGAGTGTAAACCTTGCTTTCGGACGGTGTGTTGGCAATGGTGAAGATCCGCACCTGCTTTGCTTTATCCTTGTTCCATACCTCCAATCTGATCTCCCCTGAATAAGAGAACCCTTCCGCGGCCTGCAGGCGCAAATAGCCGTTGTATATGCCGGGTTGATCCTCTTCGATGCTATAGGTTGTCGCGGAGGTGCCGTAACCGGGTCCAGCCTCGCCAGGGTCTTACAGCAA
>JAEWAA010000556.1 GCA_023391955.1 Bacillota bacterium
GTGTCGAATCGCCCGGGTTCATATTTGCCACGCCCGTCGCATATAAGATCGGAGCGGGCTTTGTCCCGGTGCGAAAGCCGAAAAAGCTGCCGGCCGACAAGGTGTCCGTCTCATATGACCTCGAGTATGGCCAGGACACGCTCGAAATGCATCGCGACGCCGTTGGCGAGGGACATCGTGTGCTGATCGTCGATGACCTGCTGGCGACCGGCGGCACGGCAAAGGCCGTCATCGACCTGGTCGAGGGCGCCGGCGGCGAGGTCGTCGGTTTGCAGTTCGTTGTCGAACTCTCGTTCCTCAACGGCCGCGAGCGATTCAACGGTTATAACGTAACGTCGCTCGTCTGTTATGATTCTTGAACGCGGCGGGCGACCGCGCATCAGCCTTCAGGCTGGCCGCGGCCCGCTGAATTTTTTCGCTCCCGTAGCTCAGTTGGATAGAGCGTTCGCCTCCTAAGTGAAAGGCCGCTGGTTCGAATCCAGCCGGGAGCACCATTTGACCGATCCGCGGAAACAGCGGCGAGCGGCTGTGTTCCGATGAAAGATCGACCGACCGTTCCGTGGACGAACGCCTCTCAAAACCTCAGCCGGCGGCCGCCGCCAAAGCGCGGGCACGCAAACGCGCCGTCCCGCTCGAACTGACGGGCCGCGAGGCCGCTAAAGCCCGCAGCGGCGACCCGAGCGAACTGCCAAAGCTTCTCGACGAGCATCACGCCGATATCATCAATCTTTCATACGAGCCGATCTTTGTCTGGACCGAGGCTGAGGGCATAGTTGAATGGAATAAGGGTTCTGAAAGCCTTTACGGGTACACGCGCGAAGAGGCGCTCGGCCAGGATGTCCACAAACTCTTGCGGACGGTCCACACACTTCCGACGGCCGACCAGCTGGCACGGCTGACCGAGAGCGGACGCTGGACGGCCGAACAGCGCCAGACCGCCCGCGACGGCCGCGAGGTCATCGTCGAATGCCGGCAGCAGGTGTTCGAGGCCGACGGCCGCCGGTTCGTGGTCGAGACGAACCGCGACATCACTGAGCGAAAGCGGGCCGAGGCGGAAAGGCAGGAACTGCTCGAACGCGAACGCGTTGCGAGGCTTGAGGCGGAGGCTGCAAACAAGGCCAAGGATGAGTTTCTCGCCGTCGTATCGCACGAACTGCGTACGCCGCTGCATTCGATCAAAGGCTGGGTCTCGATCCTGCACTCGGGCGTCGGCGACGACGCAATGCGCGAGCACGGTTATGAGGTCATCATCCGCAATGTTAACTCGCAGAACGCCCTGATCGAGGACATTCTGGATGTTTCGCGCATCGTGCTCGGCAAACTCAAGCTGGACCTGGCGCCGATCGACCTCGCATCGATCGTTCGGAATGTCGTTGACGAGGAACGGCCGGCGGTCGAGGCGGCGGGGCTGACGCTTGACCTGGATGCTGCCGCCGATATCGGCGAGATCAGCGGCGACCGCATCCGCATCCGGCAGATCGTCAGCAACCTTTTAAGCAACGCCGTCAAATTCACCCCCGACAACGGCCGAATCGCCGTGCGCCTTGTCCTGGTTGACGATAAAGCGCGCCTTAGCGTCGAGGACAACGGCGCCGGCATTCCCGCCGATATCATCGACCGCATTTTTGACCGTTTTCTGCAGGCGGACAGCACCAGCCGCCGGCGGCACAACGGGCTCGGTATCGGGCTGGCGATCGTCAAGCATCTGGTCGAGCTTCACGGCGGCACCATCCGGGCGGAAAGTGCGGGCGAAGGGAAAGGTTCAACGTTCACCGTCGATCTGCCGCTCTCTAACGAGGCATAGGTATCCGAGGCAGGGTAGGCCGGGTCAAATGCCTTAGACGCGATCTATGGGCCAATGAGAGGCATATGGCTGTGCGTGATCTGCCGTCGGCAGAACGCAGTGTTTCCCATATGTGCGGATCCAAATTTACCGGTTCGATCGCCGGATCATCAAAAAGGCCCGAAAAATGGGCCGTTCAGCGAGCTTGTACAACTTCGCACAAAATTTTTGGAAACAGTGTGCGAATGAATCTTTTTAATAAATGAACGGAAATTAAACGGTTTTCAAGCACAGTGGCAGACAATACCCAAACGTCAGCTCTACCTGTGCAGTTCGATTCACTGTTCCATCCTAAAGAGGCAGGAACCGCATCGGCAACGGTGCGGTTCTTGTTTTTTTGCACCCGCGGCCGGCTATCCGCTTCCGGCCTTTCAGATTCGCATCGGTTGTGGCAATTTATCTTATATGCAGAAAGTGTTGACCGCGGCCGAGATGCGCGAGGTCGATCGGCTGACGACCGAACGATTCGGCATTCCGCCGCTGCTTTTGATGGAAAATGCCGCGCACGCCGCCGCCCGCATCATCGCCGAGAGGCTGGGCGGTTCGGTCGAGGACCGTTCGGTGCTCATCCTGTGCGGCAAGGGCAACAACGGCGGTGACGGGGCGGCGCTCGGCCGCATTCTCTGGCAGCAGGGAGCCGACGTCGAGGTCTGCCTGTTCGGGCTCGTTTCGGACACAAAGGACGAAGCCCGCGTAAATTTCGAGATCCTGCAAAAGATCGCCGAAAGCGAGGGCTTTGAACTGGATCGCTCCGACCTAGCGTTCGAAGAGATCACCGGGCTCGAGGAATGGCTCGAATACGTCAGTCTGAATTTTCAGTCAGATGACCCGGAAGTCATTGTCGACGCACTTTTCGGAACGGGGCTCGACCGGCCGCTCGACGGCGTGTTCGAACAGGCCGCAGCTTTCGTCGCGGCCTTTGCCGCGGCGGGTGAGGGCGGGTCGCCGCTGGTGGTGTCGCTTGATGTGCCGTCGGGGAACGATTCGGACAAGCACGAATGCATCGGTGCAAGCGCCAATTCGGATATCACCGTTACGTTCACCGCGCCAAAACTGGCCAACGTCCTGCCGCCTGCATCGCATTGCGGCGGAGAGCTTTTTGTCGCGAATATCGGGACGCCGTGCGATCTGGTCAAAGAGACCGCATCGCAGGTCTATCTCGCGGACGCGTCCGATGCAGCCGCCTGGCTTTCCCTCAGCGAGTTCAGGGCGGGATCGTACAAAAACCGGCGCGGACACGTATTGCTGGCCGCGGGTTCGGAAAACTATTCAGGCGCGGCCGTATTGGCGGGCGACGCGGCGATCGCAACCGGCGCGGGCCTGGTCACAATTGCCACGCCGCGGTCATGCCAGGCATCGGTCGCCGGCCGCGTTGTGCCCGAGGTAATGGTCCGCGGC
>JAEWAA010000593.1 GCA_023391955.1 Bacillota bacterium
GAGCAGGCAGCTGGTGCTTTTCCCGACAGTTCTTCTCCCAACCCTATGCTGCTGGACCTGGAGCCCGAGGTGCCCGCCTTCCTGATGGAATGCGTCGGCATTAACCCCTCCAGGCTGGCAGGACCGAATGTCACGGCGGAGCTGGACCGGATCGAAGCCCGTCTGAAGCGGAAGGAAACCGCCGGCATCAAGCTTTATGCGGGTTACTACCACTATTACGTACACGACCGGATATACGGGCCGGTGTATGAGCTGGCGAAGCATTATGGCCTTCCCGTAGTCATTCATACCGGGGACACCTACTCTATGAACGGCCTGCTCAAGTACGCCCATCCCCTGACCGTGGATGAGCTGGCGTTGCAGCAGCGGGAGGTTACCTTTATGCTCTGCCACCTGGGGGATCCCTGGGTGATGGACGCTGCTGAGGTCATTGCCAAAAACCCCAATGTCTACGCCGATTTATCCGGCCTGGTGGTGGGAGACAGAGAAAAATTCGACCGTTTTATGAATGAGCAGCTGTTTATGGACCACTTCCGCAGGGCGCTGGTGTATGCCGACCGGTATGACAAAATGCTGTTCGGCACCGATTGGCCTCTTGCCTCCGTGGAGCTGTACAGTGAATTTATCCGGCGGCTCGTTCCGGAGAAATTCCATGAGGATGTGTTCTACAACAACGCACTTCACACATTCCCGAGAGTCCGTCAAAGGCTGTTGGGCACGTAACCGGATAAAAGAAAAGTAGGGCAGGGGTTCTCCCCCGCCCTTCTTTATGATTTTATACGACCTTCTTAAACTGGCTGGTATACAGCCGGAAATAAAATCCCTCTGCCGCCAGCAGCTCCTCATGGGTTCCCCGTTCAATAATCCGCCCGCCGTCGATAACCAGGATCTGATCCGCCTCCCGGATGGTGGACAGCCGGTGGGCAATCACGAAGCTGGTTCTTCCCTTCATCAAGGTGCGCATGGCGGACTGGATATGCATCTCCGTCCGGGTATCGATGCTGCTGGTTGCCTCATCCAAAATCAGAATGGCCGGGTCGGCCAGAATGGCCCGGGCAATGGTGAGAAGCTGGCGCTGCCCATGGCTCAGGTTGCTGCCCTCGGCCGCCAGCACCGTGTTATATCCGTTGGGCAGCTTGCGGATGAAGCTGTCGGCGTTGGCCAGCTTGGCCGCCGCGATGACTTCCTCGTCGGTGGCATCCAGCTTGCCGTAGCGGATATTCTCCCGGATGCTGTCGGAGAACAGCGCCGCATCCTGCAGCACAATCCCGAGCCCTGTGCGCAGGCTATTTTTGTCGATGGTGGAAAGCTCCGCTCCATCCACCGTAACCGATCCGCTTTCCAGCTCGTAGAAGCGGGTTAACAGATTAACCACCGTGGTTTTGCCGGCCCCGGTTGGTCCCACCAGAGCAATCATATCTCCGGGGCGGGCATGGAGGCTAACCCCCTTCAACACAGGTACACCCTCCTTGTATCCAAAGGTGACATCCTTGAAGATAACCTCTCCCTTAGGCGTATGCCACTGCTTCCCTTCCGTCTCATCTTCATATTCGTCAGGGGTGTCCATCACCTCAAAAACCCGCTCCGCCCCCGCAATGGCAGCCTGTATCATATTGAACTGGTTAGCCAGATCATTGATGGGCCGGCTGAATTGGCGGGAATAGTTCAGGAAGCTGACTACCGTCCCGATGCTTACCATGGAATTAAGAGCCATATAGCCTCCGGCAGACGCGATCAGAGCAAATCCCAGGTTGTTAATCACGTTCATAACCGGGCCCATCATACCCGACAGAACCTGCGCCTTAATGGAGGTATTGGTCAGTTCCTTGTTCATAGCAGCAAAGCGTGCGATGGAGATTTCCTCCCGGCAGAAGGTCGCCACCACCTTTTGGCCCGATACCGTTTCTTCAATAAAACCGTTCATTTCCCCCAGACTCTTCTGCTGTCCGCTGAAATACTTCCGGGTAAAGCTGGCGATTTTCCGGGTAACCAAAAGCGTAACCGGCACTGTCACCAGATTGAGCAGGGTCAGCCAAACATTCAGGGAGAGCATAATCCCCAGCGCTCCGGCAAGGGTCAGCACGCCTGTAATCAATTGAGTGACACTCTGATTCAATGTATTGGAAACATTGTCTACGTCATTGGTCGTCCGGCTCATCAATTCTCCATGGGTCTTGCTGTCAAAAAAACGGAGCGGCAGCTTCTGCAGCCGGCCAACCAGATCGTTTCGCAATTCCCATACCGCCCGTTGGGAAACCCGGTTCATCATATACAGCTGGAGCCAGTTCATCCCCGCCCCCGCCGCATAAACAATAATAAGCACGATGCACAGCCGGAGCAGTCCGTTTACGTCTCCCGGGAGAATGTACTTGTCAATGGCAGTACCGATGAGATAAGGACCGATCAGGCCAAGTCCGGCTCCGATGGCAGTCAGCACAAAAACCAGGATCAATCCGGTGCGTTGTCTCCGCAGATAATCCCATAAACGGCGGATGGTGCCCTTGGCATCCTTGGGACGCACCTTGGGCAGCATTCCCCGCATAGCCCCAGATCCGGGACCCCCGGGACCTCCTGGCCCTCCGGGCATACCCGGCACGGGAGACTGGCCGCCGCGGCCAACCGTACGGTTAACGTTCACTTCCGGCATAGTGAACCTCCTCCTCTCCCAGCTGGGATCTGTAGATGTCCCGGTAAACGGGACTATTAGCCATCAGCTCCCGGTGATTGCCTGAGGCGGCAACCGTACCGTCCTCCAGCACCAAAATCCGGTCCGCTTCCATTACAGAGGATATACGCTGGGCAATAATCAGGCTGGTGGTTTCCTTCATCCGCTCCCGCAGCGCCTTCTGGATGCGGGATTCTGTACCCAGATCCACAGCGCTGGTACTGTCGTCAAAAATCAGAACGGACGGCTTCATCAGCAGCGCCCGGGCAATAGATATCCGCTGCTTTTGCCCGCCGGACAAATTGACTCCCCGTTGACCCAGCACGGTTTCATAACCCTGGGGCAGTCCCATGATAAATTCATGCGCTTGCGCGGCTTGAGCCGCCGCCTCTACCTCCTCCGGAGAGGCATCCGGCATGCCGAAGGCAATATTCTCCCGGATCGTCCCGGAGAACAAAACTGCCTCCTGAAGCACCATACCAATGCTGCCTCTTAGACCCTCCAAGGGATAGTCCCGGACATCGGTGCCGTCGATCAGCACCCGCCCCTCCTCCGCTTCATATAAGCGGGGAATCAAGCTGACCAGCGTAGATTTACCGGACCCGGTAGCGCCAAGGATAGCTAACGTTTCACCTGGCTGCACCGTAAAGCTGATATCCCGAAGCACCCTTTCGCCCCCGTCATAAGCAAAGCCGACCCCTTCGAACTCGATTCGTCCCTTGCGGATGCGCTCCGCCAACATACGGTCCGGGTTCTTAATTTCCGGCTCCGTTTCAAGCACCTCTACAATACGCTCGGATGAAGCCGTAGCCCGGGAAATATTGGCCAGCATCATACCGACCATCAATAATGAAGAAAGCAGCTGTGTCACATAGTTGATGAACGCCGCCAAATCACCAATGGGCAATGCCTTATCCCAAAATAAATTGCCCCCCAGCCACAGCACGGTGACAATCGTGCCGTTCAGAAGCAGGAACATCACCGGTGACAGCGTAGCCATCATCACATTAGCCCGGAGCGCAACAGCCATATAGTCATCATTGGCCTCGGTAAACCGCTTGGTCTCGTAATCAGACCGCACAAAGGCCTTCACAACCCGGATGCCTGCCAGGTTTTCCTGAAGGACCGTATTCATCCGGTCCAGTCTTTTCTGAACCTTGGCAAACAAGGGGAAACCCTTGCGGGTAATCACGGCCACTACAGTGAACAGCACCGGAACCACAACCACCAGAATCATGGCCAGCTTCCAGCTAATCGTGAATGCCAGAATCAGGCTGCCCACCGCAAGAAAGGGAGAACGGACCATCATCCGCAGCAGCATCTGCACAAACAACTGCACCTGCGAAACGTCATTGGTAAGCCGTGTAATTAAAGACGCAGTGTGCATCTTCTCCAGATTCCGGAAGGAAAAGCGCTGCACCTTGGTAAACACAGCCTCACGCAAGTCCGCCCCAAACCGCATAGCCGCGATGGTGGAAAAAATCCCGCAGCCGACGCCTCCAATCATCCCGATCAGGGAGGTGACCAGCATCATGAGTCCCGTTCTCCGGATTTCATCCAGATTTCCGGCCAACACCCCCTGGTCCACAATCTGCGCCATCAACTTGGGCTGCAGAAGGTCCATAGATACCTCCAGCACCATGAGGAGCGGACCCAGCAGGGCTGCCTTCCAGTATGGCTTTATATATTTCACAAGCTTCCGCATTGTTGCTAGTTCACCCCGTTTATCCTTTGATTCATTCATCGAATTTAATTAGTCAGCTAATCCTTATGTCCCGACGTTCCGTCAATACCTCCGTTCCGTTCGGCATCCTTGAGATTCTCGTACATCTGCAAAAGCAGCCGGCGAAAAATCATCTTCTCCTCCGGTGTAAAGTTTTGAAATGAGGTTTTCTCCATCAGGTCGATCATATTCCGTACCTCCTGATGGGCAAGCCGGCCCCGCTCCGTCAGGTAAACACGGGATATCCGCTGATCCGCTTCATCCGCCCGGCGCTCCAAAAGCCCGGTTTTCTCCATCCGGGCAATCATCACATTCAAGGTAGCGGGAGTAATCCCCATCTGCTCCGCCAGCTCCTTCTGGCTTTGCCCCTCCCGCTCCACCAGTGCTCGCAAAAGCGGCGGCTGCCCCGGATAAACCTCCCTCCCCGAGAGGTAGGATGACACCGTTTGATGATGCAGCTTGGATACCCTGCGGAACACCGTGTCCACATGCTCCACCTTGTAAATATCCACTCGCAGCCCCTCCTTTCATCCGCACACATATTTATTTAGTCGACTAATCGTTATTGTAAAGCACATCCCAATCCTCGTCAATCCCACCAACACTCCAGTCTCCTACGCTCGATCCCGCCCAACACTCCAGTCTCCTACGCTCGATCCCACCCAACATTCCAATCTCCTAAGCTCACTCCCACCTCCATTAGAAATCCAGTCCCCATAGAGATTCAGCCCCCAGCCGAGATAAGCTGCCCCACACTCCCTTTTCGGGTATTATCCCCTTCACTCAGGAAACAGGCTAATTCCTCTCATTTGACTCAGGAACCAGTCTCATTTCAGTCAGGAATCGGCTAACTGCTCTCATTAAAATATAGGCTATCATTCTGAAAAAATATAAAGCCCGAGAAAATCCCGAAAAATTCTCTGGGACAATAAATATGTAAACAAAATGACCCCAGTAAAAAGGTCTACAAAAGACCAGAAAATTTTTCGGAAAAATTCCACAAAAAAGTTCTGCAACACAAATAAACCACCGTCCCGAACCGCTGGTCATCAGGATCAAAACAATACAAATAAACACCTCGGAGCATGAACCACCCCAAGACACAAACACAGACACAAACACAAAAAGATCATGGCAATAAAGCTACCTGTTGAGAACCTCTACAGGAAAGTAACGGGGCTCCAGCAGTTGCTGAGCACTTCACTATGAGAATGTTGAGCATTTCACTATGAAAATAATGAAGTAGGACGAGCGCACATGCGGCTCATTTCCCGGAAAAGAGGCAGACCCTCCAATAATAGATTGATGCGGCAGCAAAACTCGTCTAGATACCGTTGCCGGTACTTGGAGCCAATACCGCTAAAGGTGCTATGTAACCATTCTCCGGCCCATCTTGTTAATGGCAGACCTTTCTTTAGCTTGGCTGAAACAAAACGGTTCACTTTTGTAAGACCAGGCTGCTTCACTGACCCCATATATTGATCACAAAACTCCTCAACAATTTCCCTTGAAAGCTGGCCTCTCTCATAATCTTCGGTTTGAACTGCCTGCATGTGAACACGGTATGGCTCGTCCTTCTCCGTTAAAGAAACGCAGACGATTACGGATGGATTAGTGGGAGGGTCTGAGAGAGAAGAGGTCGGATGTGAATAGGTTAGGGTTTCGCTGTGAAGGCACATTCTTCCTGTTGGAGGAAGCAACTGCTTCCCTTCGGATAAAGCGCCGCGGATGGCGTGCAGCATGCTCCAGGCTGTTTTGTATGTCACATGGATCAACCCGGCAAGGGCAGTAGCATTAACGTGTTTATTGCATAATAAAAGTGCCGAGAATGGCAGCGTAAAAATGCCCAAATAAAGATGCAAAAAGAGACACTTGTCAGCCCCCCACTTTTCTCCTATCGTTAGGTTTGCTGAGAACTTGACGAAG
>JAEWAA010000608.1 GCA_023391955.1 Bacillota bacterium
TACTCATGGGATGTAAACACCTTTTCCTTTTTTACGGTTTCATGTACTTGTCATATTATAAAGGGTTCTTGGCCGTAACTCCACCCGATTTTGAAAAAAACTATGAAAATACAAAGAAAGCAGCTCCGGATGAACGAAGCTGCCTGAAGGATGCCTGGTTTTGCACCGTTGATGCTGGCAGCTGAATGCCCCGTTCCCAAGCTTAAACCGGCTGGAGGTCCATTGCCCTTCGAATATGCTCCACGTACATCCGTCGGATGGCCGGGTATTCCCCAAGCCCTTTCAGAAGAATGGACACCTCATAACCGGCCTGTTGGAAAATCGTCTTCCAGCTGTCCTCCTCATCCCCTGCCATATCATTGGTGGCATGGTCCCCGGCAACCACCATCAGAGGAGTGAGCAGCACCTTGGTGCAGCCGGTTTTACCAAGCTGCTTCAGAACCGTATTCACATCGGGATAAGCCTCCACCGTGCCCACGAAAATATGAGGAAACCCCTGCTCCTTGAACATATAATCCATAGCCGCATAGGCCGAATTGGCAAAATGTCCGCTGCCGTGGCCCATCAGCACAAGGGCGGTATCCGCTGCTGCCGTTTCCCGGCCCAATTCCGCCGCCAGAATCCGGATCACCTGGAGATAATCCTCTGTAGCGGAAAGCAGAGGTGTGCCGAGATGCAGCTCCTCAAAAAGCCCCTCCCTGCTTTTGCACATGGCGGCCAGCTTATCATATTCCTCGCCGTTGATGATATGGGTCGGCTGCACCATCACCTGGCGGAAGCCGTCGTTGGCCAGCCGGTCCAGCGCCTCCTCCACCGTATCGATATGGATGCCGTCCCGCTCACGGACACTGCGGATGATCATGGAGCTGGTGAAGGCCCGCCTCAGCTCCCGGTCCGGCCAAACACTGCCGATTTCGGCCTCAATGGCGGCAATGCTTTTCTGCAGTGTTTCCGGATAGCTGGTGCCGAAGCTGGCGACCAGTATCGCCTGTTTATGCTTCATCCCTTATTCCTCCCCGCCTACGAGAATCGTGGAAAAGTAGCCGCAGGCCTCCGCCTCATCCAGCTTGCGGTATACGGACTCGTTGGCCATCCCGCAATTTTCCACCAGAGCGGCGCGTTGGTACTGACCGGTGGATTTCAGCGCTTCCTTCACCCGCTCCAACCCCTTGCCTTGCTTCATCACAACCTTGGTCCCGTCCCGGAGCAGCTCCTCCTCGAGCTGCGGATAATCCCCGGGAATGATGCGCAGCGGCAGACGCGGCTCCGTCAGACTGATACCCAACCGTGCAGCGCAGGCGGAAAAGCTGGTGACACCCGCCACCGTTTCCGTTATGTAGCCCGCTTCGCGGATGAGCTTATGGATGTAGCTGTAGGTTGCGTAAAGGGAGACATCCCCCAGATTCACCATGGCTACATTTTGACCTGCGTCAAGCTTAGCCGTGATCAACCCCGCAAGCTCCCGGTGGCGTTCCGCTACCGCCTGTTTGTCCCTGCTCATGAGAAAATCCAGATAGATGATTTCCTTGGCAGACAGGTCGGTCGTTTGGGCGGCAATGTCCAGCGCCACACTGCGGTCCTGCTCCGTCCGCGGCGCTGCCACCACTGAACATTGCTCCAGCACACGGACCGCCTTCAGCGTCATATATTCAGGGTCCCCCGGACCCACACTCACTCCGTAAAATATCCCCTTCATTCCGTCTCCTCTTTCTCCCCTGCCTTCAGCAGCAGGGCGTTGCAGATGGCGGCCGCCACATTGCTTCCGCCTTTGCGGCCTCTGGCCACAATGTAAGGCACACCAGTGGTCATAATCAGTTCTTTGGCCTCCACCACATTGACGAAGCCAACGGGAACACCGATGATCAGCTTGGGGCTGATCCGTCCCTCCTGAATCAATTCATGCAGCCGCACAAGGGCAGTAGGCGCATTGCCAACAGCCACGATCATCGGGGCTTCCAGCTTCGCCGCCTGCTCCATGCAGACGGTGGCTCTTGTGATGCTGCGGCGTTTGGCCTCGTCCGCCACGGTGGCATCCGACATGAAGCAGTGCAGCTGGCCGCCCATGCCGTGGAGCAGCGCTTTTTTTACACCGGAGGCCGCCATTTGGGTATCCGTCACAATATGGGCTCCGTTTCGCAGGGCTTCCACGGCATGGATTACCGCATGGTCGGAAAAGAGAAGATTATCCGCATAATCAAAATCGGCAGTGGTGTGGATGGCCCGGATTATGACGGATTCCTGATCCGGATCCAGCCGACGCTCCCCCAGCTCCTCCCGGATGATTTCGAAGCTACGACGCTCAATTTCGGCAGGCTCCACCTGCTCCAGCTTAATGGTCATCTTCATACTCCTCCTCCCTGGCCATTAATAATAAATACCGGATTTAAGGCCGTCAGCATATGGCTTGCCCCCGCCTTGCGGGCTCTGGATACCGCCAATTGGGTGACGTCCACATCCGTAAAGCCCAATCTCTCCAGCATCCGCACACTGTCCGCCAAGGTCTCCACGGTAATGGCGTTAATGACAACGCGAATCCGCGGATTCTTGGTGAGCAAGGACTGCAGGATAGACTCCAGCCTGCCTCCGCTGCCCCCGATAAAAGCCGCGTCCGGTGCGGGCAGTCCCTCCAGGGCCAACGGCGCTTCCCCTTCGACGATTGCGATGTTCCAGGCACCGAAGGCTTCCCGGTTGCGGGCGATCAGTTCCAACGCCTCCGCGTTCCGTTCGATGGCCCATACGCTGCCCATGGAAGCGGCCATGGCCATTTCCACCGCAACCGAACCTGTTCCCGTTCCGATATCGTAGACCGTATCCTCCCGGTGCAGCCGCAGCTTAGCGATGGAGAGGCATCTGACTTCGGCTTTGGTCATGGGCACCTCACCGCGGATAAACAGACTGTCGTCAATCCCCCCGGTGGCAAACCCCCACAAGGGAGGGGAAACACGCTGCACCAGCACGCAGCTTAAGGGCTGGAACTCCTGCCCGGCCAATTGGTCGGCTGTACCTGTTACGATGCTTTCATCCTCATAGGAGAGACGGCTGGCTACCGTCACCCCGGCGTCTCCCATCCCACAGCGGGCCAAAACGGCGCATAAGCTCTGAGGCGTGGTTGCTCCGCCTGTCAGGAAAAAAGCCTTTTCATGCGTGGCGGCAAACGCCGCTATATTCATGTTTCTCCCATGGGCGCTGGCCGGATGGATGTCCTCCCATGGAATGGACAGCCGGGCCGCCAGAACTTGGAGGGAGCTGATGCCGCAGATGGTTTCCACATCTTCGCCGGATAAAAGCGGATAAAGCTTTTTGGCGCCGCTATAGAAGCCCGTATCCCCCGACATGAGCACACAAATACGGCTGTACCCGCTATTGCGGATGTGCTCCGTGATGGTCTCCGGGGAAATGGCGGTTAGCTTCCCGCAGGCCAAACCCTCGAAGGGCTCCAGCATCCGTTGTGCCCCGATCAGCAGCTCCGCCTCCCGGATTCTTTGGTGGGCCCGGAACGTCAGCAGGTCTTCACCGCCCGGTCCGATGCCGATTATGCTGATGTGTTTGGTCATCATGACTCCTCCCGCCTTCCTGCCTGAACGAATCTGCGAAGCAGCTCCACCTTCAGTTCCTCCAGGGCATACCCCTGTTCTTGTAAAGGGCGGGCCAGCACCAGCACGGGCATCCCCAGCTTGCGGGCAGCCGCCACCTTCTCCCCGTAACCCCCGGCCGCACCCGATTCCTTGGTAACTAACGCCTGAATCTGAAGCTGCCGCATAAGCGCCACATTAAGCTCCTCCGTAAAAGGTCCCTGCATGGCGATCACCCGGTTCATCTCATATCCCAAATCCCTGCAGGCCTCCAGGGATTCCAGCGACGGCAGCACCCGTGGGTATACCCGCTGCCGGTAATCCCGGACAGCAGTGAAGGCCAACAAATCCTTGCTGCCTGTGGTGAGCAAAATAGGGCCGTCCAGCTCATTCAACCGCTGCACGATGCGATGTACATCCGGATAATATTCACATCCAGCCGTTATAAAACCTTCGGAAGGCTGCCTAACTAACCGCAGATACTCGATACCTGCCACTGCAGCCGCTTCCCGGATATTGATGCTGACGGCTACTGCGTAGGGGTGGGTAGCGTCAAGCACCAGGTCTATTTGGTTTGCGGCCATTAATTCCCGCATTCCGGTTGCATCCATTCTCCCATTTAGCACGGTAACCCCCGGTGCTTCCTCCAACAGAGCTTTGCCGTACTCTGTGGCTACGCAGACGGTGCAGGTTAACCTCCCCGCTGCCGTCCCTAACCCCGTCAAAAATTCCACAACCGCCCGTCCATCGGAGGTTCCGGCAAAAACCAAAACATGCTTCATTTTCTGTAGCCCCGGGGGGTGACCATTTTGCCGTTGATTACCCGGGTTTCCGAGTTGCCGATGAACACAGTGGTAAACATATCCAGCTCCGCTGTTGCAAGCTCGGCCAAGGTGGTCAAAACGGCGGTTTCCCCCTCCCGCCCGATATTCCGCACATAACCGCAGACAAGGCTGCCATCCTGGTGCTCCATCATAATCTCGCAGGCTCTGGCCATATACCCCGCCCTTTTGCGGCTGGAGGGATTATATAAACAAACGGCAAAATCCGCCATCGCCGCCGCCCTGAGCCTGTTTTCGATTTTCTCCCAAGGCGTCAGCAGATCGCTCAGGCTAATTATGGCAAAATCATGCATCAACGGCGCTCCCAACACTGCTGCTCCGCTGGAGGCGGCCGTTACGCCGGGCACAATTTCAATCTCCATGGGCGGATATTCCTCCGCCAGCTCGTAGATCAGCCCGGCCATTCCGTACACTCCGGCGTCACCGCTGCAGACGATACCTACGGTTTCCCCTGCTGCCGCCTCGTCCAGCGCCATTCGGCAGCGCTCCACCTCCCGGGTCATGGGAGTGGCTAATTGGCGCTTATGGGGATAATCCGCTGCGATCAACTCCATATAGGCCGTGTACCCGATGAGCACGGTGCAGGCCTCCAGCGCCTGCTGTGCCCACAAGGTCATCTGCTTCCTTTCACCGGGACCAAGACCGATCACATATAGCTTCATCAAACGCTCTCCTTTGTTTCATCCATCTTCATCGGGTCGATTGGGGCAGGCAGATTCTTCCTGAAAAAATTCTAACGGCGGTGTAAGACGCTATTTGCCTCAAAACAGGCACACACCGAATCTAACGGAACCCAGAGCCTTTATTTCCTTCAAAATAGACCACTTGGCCGCATTCTCGGGCAAATAGAGTCTATATCTTCCGTTAGATCGGTGAAACTCCGTATTTCTGCCCAATAACGGCTCTCACGAGTGTGTCTATTAAATGTGGATAAAACACGCAAGAAAATGCGGATATTCCATAAATAAAAACATATTTTACATCATTGTCCTGTGTATGTTGGTATACTGGAGGTATGACAAAGGA
>JAEWAA010000638.1 GCA_023391955.1 Bacillota bacterium
AAAGCTTTGTTATATTTTTATTGTATACATCACCAATTCAGCCAGCAATCTGAGGATATTAAGCATTATATTAAAATATTAAGGGTTGAGCGCCGATGAAACGATACATATCAGTCATTACGGAATCAGACAGGGAGCTTCCTTATTACCTGGTGGATGCGGGGCATCAATGGAACCAGGAGCACATCGTCCGGCCCAACGGATATTTGTACCAATGGATTCAATGCGTGCAGGGTGAAGGGGAATTGATTACCGGCGGCAAAACCTGCCGGCTGAAGGAAGGCTCAGGCATGCTTCTGTTTAAGGGCGAGCCTCACGAATATTACGCCATCAGCTCCACATGGATCACGGACTGGATTGTGTTTGACGGCAGACAGGTTGGCCCTTTCCTGCAGCAAACGGCCGGCATCCCGGGCTCCTGTGCCTTATACGTGTCCCGGCCGGATATTCTCTTAACCCGGGTCCAGCAGCTTCTGGATATCGGCCATTCTGATGCCGCTCTTAAGAGCCTCAAAAGCTCCGCCGTGATTTATTCCCTTCTGACCGATATCATGCAGCATACATCGGTGCAGCCCAACAACAGCCCCACCCATCTCAATTACAAGCTGAAGCCGCTTTTCCAATATATTGACCACAACTACGGGAAGCAGCTTACCCTTGAAGCTATGGCCGGTATTGCCGGGATGACACCGCAGCATTTGTGCACCGTCTTCAAAAAAACCACCAGCATCCGGATCTTCCAATACATCAACTCGGTCCGGATCCAAAAAAGCAAGGAGCTTCTGCTGCAGCATCCCCAGATGCAGGTGAAGGAAATCGCCTTACTCTCCGGCTTTGAGGACGCCAACTACTTCTGCTCTGTCTTCAAGAAACAGGAGCAAATCAGCCCCAACCAGTTCAGAAAGATTCATCACTGAAAAATCAAAAAAAGCCTCAGCCCGGAGGCTGAAGCCCTTTTTACAGATAGAAAACTACTTGATCAGGTTTGACGGCCAGTTCCCGTACCATGAATAGCCTGTTCTTCTCTCCTGCTCAATGTCGCTGAGCTTGTACTTCACAACGCCGTCACGGCCCACAAAAATCGGTTTGTTGGTGCCGATTTCATAGAACCGCGCCCAAATCGGAGTGGTTACGCTGGGGTCTTGCACAACCACAACATCATCCGCTGTTTTGACCACTTTGATTCCAGTAATTTTCACTGCCTTGAACCAGTCCACGGCAGCATTGATGGAAGCGGTGATTTGTGTTGTGGCGGTCCTGGTTTTCAGGAAGTTAACAATCGCTACGCTTTCGCTTGAGCAGAGGGAAGGCACCTCATACGCTCTGGCCCCGGCCGGCTTCAGGGTGCTGGAATCATGCTGCTGCCCCCATACCGTCAGCTTACCGTTGACGATGACCTGGGTCTTCAGGATACAATCAACCGCTTTGTCCACCGCTTGTTTGCTCTTGCCGGCCAACGTGCTGTCGATGAAGGAGAAATCACCCTTTTTACCCGCAACCTCATCCAACAGAATGACCACATTCACCATGGCATTGTCATTGTAGGTAATATGGTTATGATAGCCTGTGCTTTTGTAGATTTGGGGAAAGCCGCCATTGGCGTATTGCATACCGAGCAGGAAGTTGATGCCTTTGATGGCGGCAGCCGAATATTGGCTGTTGTTGGTCTTTTTGAATTCCGCCGCCAATCTTCTGATTTCTGTGTATGTAGCCTTATTGTCAATGGTGGACTTGGCCCAATCCCCGCTGGTGACCGAATAGTCCTTCTTCCACCCGCCGTCGGACTGCTGGTTTTTGATAATGTCGGCAATGCTGGCTGTGGCGCCGGAAGCATCTGCCGCATATACGGTCCCTGTGGGATGGAGAATAACTGCCGGTACAGACAAAGCCATCGTAAAGGCTACAGCAATGGCAAGAGTGCTTTTTTTCAAATTGAACATGTTCATCTCATTGATTCTCCTTTGTTTGTATGAATAATTGAACTGCTCTTCAACCGTGTCGGTTGTGAATCACCGCCTTTATGTTAGCGTTTTCATATGGACAACTTGATTGTATTCCAATATCTTCCTTTTGTCAATTATCTCCAATAAGAAGTCAAATATAATGAAATTCCTTTAAATTATTATATATTATTGATAATAAAAAGACTTTAAGCAGGATTTCTGCTTAAAGTCCCCTCGTGTTACTTCTTCTGCCCGCCCTGGAATTGCGTCTCATCCTGCTTCACCCGGGCCCCCGCTTCCTTCGCCTTTTCCAGCAGCTCCGTGGCGTCATCCTGGGGTTTATAGCCGATGAGGTCCTGCAGATAATCAATATTATAGTAGCTATCACTGTTGGCTGACGTGCCGTACAGGTTCACATACCTCAGTTGGTCGTTTGCCTCGATGCAGCACGTGACCAATTGGGTCATATCCCGCTCGGAAATCCAAATCTTCCCGGCGCGCTCCGAATGGGGGCGGTCATCTCCGGGGAAATTGCCGATTCTAATATTAAACGAGGAAATTTTGCCCTGATCCGCATACAAACGCCCCAAGAGCTCAATATAACATTTGCTCAGTCCATAAAAGCTGTCCGGGCGGTAGGGATCATCGGGATCTACCTTCTGATCCGTCCTATAAAATCCCGTCGCATGGTTGGAGCTGGCAAACACCAGCCGCCGAACCCCGTTGCCCACCGCGGCTTCAAACAGCTTATACGCATTGCTGATGTTGCCGTTTAACACCTTGCCCAGAAAATCATCCTCATCCTTGATCCAGGCAAAATGCAGAACTGTATCCACACCTTTGGTGAGGTCGGCCAGCTGCTTCTCATCGGCAACGTCCGCCTCCAGGATTCCCTGGTCCTCATCCGCTTTGATGTCGATCCCAATCACGTCATACCTGCCGTCCTGCTTCAGATTGTTGTAGATAGCATTTCCGATTACACCGGCAGCCCCAGTAAGCAGAAGCTTGCGTTTCATCTGAAATCATCCCCTTTTCTATGGCTCATATCTACTTTAACCAAAACAGAAAGGAGTCAAGCCTGCTCATCCAGTATTTCGATGTACCCGTCTGTGCCGTTAACGCGGATTCGCTGTCCGTCCTTGATCAGCCTGGTGGCATTCTCCACCCCCACTACCGCAGGCAGGCCGTATTCCCGTGCGATGACCGCTCCGTGGGTCATTAGACCGCCAACCTCGGTAACCAGACCCTTGATGGAAATAAACAAAGGGGTCCAGCCCGGGTCCGTAAAGGAGGTGATCAGGATATCCCCCTCCTCCAAGCGTGCATCCTCCAGACTCAGAATAACCCGCGCCCGTCCCTCTGCCACCCCGGCGGACACAGGCAGCCCGATAACCGCACGGTCCGGGAGATTCTCCCGCTTGTACGCCCCCGTCACAATTTCACCTTCAGACGTCATCACTCGGGGAGGAGTCAGCTTTTCATAACCCCGGTATTCCTCCTTCCGCCTGCCGATGACGGCATAATCAAGACGTTGTGTACGCACAGCCTCCTGAAGCTCCTCGAACGTAAGATAATAGATATCCTCTATTTCGTTGATCACCTGAGCCTTCACCAGCTGCTCCGCTTCCCTCAGCAAGGCTTGTTTGTAAACGAAGTACCGGCAGATCATCCCGTATTTGGGGTATTCCCTGAAGCCGCTGCAAGTCCGCAGAATGCGGATCTTCCGTTGGGTTTCTGCGGCTTTTTCACTGCCGTCAGGCAATAGCTTGATCCTCTCCAAAAGATCCCGCTCCTTGTCACGTGCCGCCTGCCGTCCCTGCTCAAACTTCCGCTTACCGGCGTCAGGCCCGAATTGCTTGAGATTCCCGAGAAGCAAAGGAACCAGCGCAAGAGGATGTTCACTCCAGCGCGTTCTTGTGATATCGATCTCACCGGGGCAGCGCATCCCATATTGGCCGAGAAAATCCCCGAAGGCCTCCTTTACTTCCCGGCCTCCCTCCAGGGGATCAAGCTCCTCCAAAAAGCTGCTGCTTTTTGCCTGCTGCAAATAAGCGATGACCTGCGGATAAGGACGGATTACATCCGCCAGCTCCAACAGGGCCAGGCCCATTTCCGAGGTGATATTATGGGGGACGGATTGGGACAGTATATCCGCCGCACCTTTTTCCCCCAACCACTGGTTCATGTGCTCATTCAACCACACCGAAGCATTCATTGCTGCCATATACACACTTGAGGCCTGCGGATCAAAGAGGAATTTCTTCAGCACCGGGATATCCCCCAGAATAAAATCAAACAAGCCAGGGCCGGATTTGGCCGATATAGTCTGTTTCAGCTCTGCGATGGAGTCTTCTGTCTTTCTTATTAAAGCGGAAACCAGCTCAGCGTCCGGTTCAGGCAGCGGGAGGGTTTCGGGAAGCGGATTTTCCCGTTTGCCCGCAGAGGACGCCTCGTTGATGTCAGACGGCAAGGGAATATAATCCCGTTCAATCAGATTCAGAAGAGCGTCCTTGATCAACGGGTCGGACTGGCCGAAGGAGGTTAACAGCATATCTCTGGCGGCGGGTGAAGCCAGCATGGGGGCCACATCCACAAACAGCCTGCCGCCTGCTGTGCGCATACGTGCCGGAGTGGTCATCAGGAAAAAGGACAGCCCCAGCGGTTTGATAGGGTCCATCATCATTTGCTGGTGGCCAACAGACAAATAAACATGCTTGCCCCCGTCCTCCGTTTCGGGAACCGGAAACAAGGTTGTGATGGGACGGCTTTGGAGGATATAAAACACCCCATCCGCCAAACACCATTCGATATCCTGGGGACAGCCCAAATATGCCTCAATTCTTCTTCCGATACGCGCCAGCTCCAGAATCTCCCCGTCCGTAAGCGCCGGAGATGTTTGGCGGGCGGGGTCAACCGGCCGGATTTCCGTTCCGCCTTCCGTCCGGGCATAAACCGCCAGGTGCTTGGCAGCCAGGCGTTTCCCCGCGATGAGCCCATTCTGCACGTTATAACAATCTGCCGAAACCAGGCCCGAAACCAGCGCCTCCCCTAGGCCAAAGCCGGCATCAATGGTCAGTACCGTCCGGTTGGAGGTGACCGGGTCAGCGGTAAATAATATGCCCGAGGCTTCGGGAAAAACCATTCTTTGAACGATTACGGCTGCATAAACCTGGTGGTGTGGAAAACCGTTCTGCATGCGGTAAATAACAGCCCGGTCTGTAAACAACGACGCCCAGCAATGACGGATATGCTCCAGGATAGCGGACTTTCCCCTGATATTCAGGTAGGAGTCCTGCTGCCCGGCAAAAGAAGCATGCGGCAAATCCTCGGCCGTCGCACTGGACCGCACGGCATACGCATGCTCCTCTCCCAAGCGGGATAGATAACCGCCAACAGCCTCTGCAACCTCAGCAGGGATTTCCCCCTCCGTAATGGAATGGCGGATTTTAATGCAGATTTCCCGGACCATCTCCCGGTCTTCCGGTCTCAGAATAGCTAACTGGTCAAGCAAAGCATGATAGGATTGGTTGTGTGCCGTAGCTTGACGGAACGCCTCCGTGGTGATGCAAACGCCCTCCGGTACCATTACTCCTTCTAAACGTGACAATCTCCCCAGATGCATCCCTTTTCCGCCAACCAAAGCCAGCTGTGTTTGATCGATTTCCTGAAAGCTGAGAACCAAAGAGCCCATTCGAATCTCCCCTAACCCATGAAATGAGAAAACCGTTGACAAGAGGGCGCAGACATGATACGATTAAAGTGTAAGATAACATACTTATGTCTTCTACGGTCGATAAAACGCAGTAG
>JAEWAA010000162.1 GCA_023391955.1 Bacillota bacterium
GGAGTGGTAATGGATGTTAAGGAAAACCGGTTACGAAAGTCGTGCTCAAGTCTCGTTGGTTTCATTGGAGGAACTTGTGCCCAAGGACCATTTGGTTCGGAAGCTGGAACGCGCGATCGACTTCAGCTTCATCTATGAGCTTGTTCAGGATCTGTACTCCGAGGATAACGGGCGGCCGAGCATCGACCCTGTAGTCCTCATTAAGATCGTTCTCATTCAGTGTATCTTCGGCATTCGTTCCATGCGTCAGACCATACGGGAGATCGAGACCAACATGGCTTACCGGTGGTTCATTGGTTACGACTTTACCCAGCCCATTCCCCACTTCTCCACATTCGGCAAAAATTACGTTCGTCGTTTTCGCGACACAGCTCTATTTGAATCCATCTTTACAACCATTCTGGAGCAGGCGGTTCACAAAGGCTTCGTCCAACCGGACGTTCTCTTCATCGATGCGACCCACGTGAAAGCCAATGCCAACAAGAACAAGTACGTCAAAACCTTGGTCGAAGAACAGAGCAAGAAGTACCAGCAGCTGTTGGACGAAGAGATTAACGCTGACCGCGCGGCCCACGGAAAGAAGCCCCTCGAAAAAAAGCCGAACCTCTCCGAGAAGGAGGTGAAGACGAGTACCACTGACCCCGAAGCCGGGTTGTTTGTGAAAGGGGAAAAAGAACGGGTTTTTGCGTACAGCTTTCATACCGCCTGTGACCGTAATGGCTTCGTGTTGGGTGTAAAGGTGACGCCAGGAAACGTGCACGACAGCCAAGTCTTTGATGAGGTATTGAACGAGGTTTGCAGCAGCTTCGGAAAACCAAAGGCGGTTGCCGCAGATGCTGGGTACAAGACGCCTTACATTGCAAAGCTGCTTGCAGATAAGGAAATTCGACCCGTCCTCCCCTATACACGCCCGCGTACCAAGGATGGTTTCTTTCGGAAACACGATTATGTATTCGATGAGCATTACGACTGCTACCTCTGCCCCAATGACCAAGTGTTAACATATGAGATTACGAATAAAGACGGATACCGTCTGTACCGATCTAACCCTGAGGTTTGTAAACACTGTCCTTTTTTACGTCAGTGCACAGAAAGCAAAGACCACGTCAAACGGGTCAGTCAGCATGTGTGGGCTGACTACTTGGAGGAAGCCGATCACCTTCGTCACACGGAAGAGAATAAGGCGATTTACGCAAAACGCAAGGAGACCATTGAACGGGTCTTTGCAGATATGAAAGAAAAGCATGGCATGCGCTGGACGACCTTACGCGGATTGAAGAAGGTGTCCATGCAGGCGAAGCTAGTTTTTGCTGCCATGAATCTCAAAAAGTTAGCCACCTGGCTCTGGCGCTCAGGTGGCCTGGGAGGGAATACCCCATCTTGTCTTCCCATTTTCTACTTTTACGAACAAACGCCTCTGTTTCGAAACGAAACAAAGGCGTTTGTCTTCAGTCTGAAACCCGGCTATAGGGCCGGGTTTTTAATAATATAAGGTCAATTTCCTGCTCCCCCTGACCGGGAGAATGACTTGCACCCCACACCCAACAACCACTTCCTCTAGAGCGCCTGCTGCTCTCCTTCTCCTGCTGCTGCAAGAGCGGCTTCGGACAGTGTGATCTGCTCAATTCTTACGGGAAGCCGGCCGGAAGGAGTTTGCACATGGACCAGCTCCCCGCACGGCTTCATGAGAAGCTGTTTTCCCATGGGGGACAGGAACGAAACCGGGCATTCCCCGGAACCGTCCTCCGGGAGGACTGCATGATGGGGACTGACTATGGTCAGCGTGTCCGTGGACATATCGTCCAGGTAGGAGATCAATACGCGGCTGCCAATGAGCACCTTCCCGCACCAGCCTTCTTCTCCGTCGGCCAATTGCTGACGCAGGACTTGCGTATACTCGGACAGCAGTTGATCCGCTTGGGAGCGTCCGTTTCCGAAATCGGGAAAATACGCGTCAAGAAACCTTGCGCGCTCATCATCGAACATTATTAGTTGACGGACAAAAAACTCGCGCCATACACTCTCCTTGACTCTAGGGCTCATAGTAGATATCACCCCCTAAATAAAGCATTTTGGACCGGATCATGTCTTGTTTGGGCATCATCATGGCGCTTTCCTCCTTCAATAGAAATAGAAGGCCCCTATAGGATATAGAGGCCTTGCTTCCATCTTAGCACCTGCGGCAGGTATGTCAAGGCCAGGGATAAGGGGCCGGGACGATCCGACGAAGGTTAACATCATTCGCGAAAAATGCTATACTACTTTTATTGCCCGGTTCATGCCGGACAGCCGCAAGTTAACTAAAAAGCAACAGTTAGGAGTGTCCCTTGAAAGCGACAAAAGCAGCCAAATTGACCATCGCCATGCTGCTGGCGCTTCTTGTTGTGTCCGTGTGCGCCTTGTTCTTCATACAACGGGAGGAGCGGGTTACCCTCCTGTTCGCCGTAAGCGCGGATGGTTTCGACCAGGCCGCTTACGATCATTTCAGCCAGTCCCTGGCCGCTAACGCCAGCGTAGGGAAACGTCCCTTGGCGGAGTTAAGCCAGCGGCAGTTGAACCGGTATGATTCCATTTATCTGGACTATAACCTGAAGGCAACGCCCGAGCTTACCGGAGCTTTGGACAAGCTGTCCCGGTACGTGGAGCAGGGCGGCCATCTGTTCCTTGAAAATGATTTTGCCGCAGACTTTCCCTCCGCCCTCCTGGGAGGATCGGAGCTGGTCCGGATGGGCTCGCCCACGGAGATTTCCTTTGAATACCCGGACGTAGACCTTCATCTCCAAAACATGCAGCAGGTCTTCCGGCTGTTCGTGGACAGCTTCGCCAGCCAGAACCAGATGACGGACAGCCAAGCGGCCAACGGCCAAATGAATGCCTTGCCCGGCTACGATTGGGGGTATGGCTTGAAGCCTACCACCGCGGAAACCCTGGTGCGCATGAACGGCGCCAGTGTGATGACCGCCAACCGTTACGGCAAAGGAACTGTGGTATGGTCCAGCGCGCTTTTGCCCACCCACTATTATATTACAGGCTTCGATCTGGCCAGCGGCATGGACCCGGAGAAGGGTTTTGCCGAGAAACAAAAGCAGGCCTCCGGCAGCTACCAGCTGACCCCAGGGGGTACATATTTCCGGTTCAAAAATGAGGCTCCCCTCCAGCCTTACTTCCAATTCGCCTTTGCCACCGCCAACTACCAGCTGCGCAATGCCTATCTGGACTACGTGTCCAAGGAAAAGCTGGGATACAGCGTCACGAAGATTCATGGCCCGTACGGGCGTCCGGCTATGGCGTACCAGAACCACTTCGAGGTGGCCAGCGCTTATTTCCATGATGAGGGGATTCAATGGACCGAGCTGCTGCGCAAGTACAACCAGATCCCATCCTTCTCCATTGTCCGCTCCTCTTACGAGTGGAATGAGTGGTTCGAGAATCTGACCGTACATCTGAACACGGGCAGCACCCGGGAGCCGGCGTTTATCGGGCAGCTGGAGAATTCCTTCTATGGAAGCGGCGTGCGCTTGTCCAGTGAAGGCCGGACCCTGACTCTGGAGAAATACCCGGTCCCCACCCAGTTGGGAGACAAACTGGATAACCCATACCGGGCTTATCCGGCATTGGCCGACCTGGACGGGGACGGAAGGACGGATTTGGTGGTTGGCAGCGCTGACGGACAGCTGTACCTCTTCCGCAATCTGGGCAGCCGCCCGGGGGATTATGCCGACCAGCCGCTTCCGGATGGGCTGGCTGGTCCCGATTCTTTTGGCAAAAAGGCGCCGCTCCTGCACGTTTCCGGCCAGCTCCTGCAGCTGCCAGCAGGTTATTCAGCCCCTGCTTTGGGGGATCTGAACGGAGACTCTGTTTCGGATCTGATCGTTGGAGACAAGGATGGCCGGATATGGGTGGCCTACGGCAAGCAGAATCTTCGCTTCACCGACCCTGTGCCGGTGCGGGCAGGCGGTGTGGATCTGCGGGTGGAGAGCTATGCGGCACCTGCCCTTGGGGATTATGACGGTGACGGTACGCCTGATCTGGTGATCGGTGACGGCTTAGGCCGGATCTACGGCTACCGCGGAGTACCTGGCAAACCGGGCCAATGGGAAAAGGGACAGCTTCTCTTCACCCATTCCGCACATTATGCCGCCCCTGCTATCCGCGATATGAACGGAGACGGCGTGCCGGATATTGTAACAGGCAGCCAGGACGGGGATATTACGGTGTACATCCGTTCCACCGGCGGAAGCTATACGAAGCAAGGCACGGTGAACGGAGCCACCTCCAACCAGGTGAACACCAAGGCGCTTGTGGGCGGACATAATTCGGTGCCGCTGTGGGCGGATCTGAATCACGACGGCAAGGAGGATCTGGTGGTAGGCCAATTGGAATTTGGTCTGCCTGTCCCGTTGGACGATCCGGACTTCCCTTACCCCGGTGAGGTGAAGAAATTTGTGGAGTATGCCAAGGCCAACAAGCTGGAGCTGTACCCCCATCTTTTCTTCCACAGCTATCTGTCCGACGCCCAGGAAAAACGCGAAATTGAGCTCCACCGCAAGATGTTCGAAACCTTGGGCATTCCCTGGAAGGCTATGGGCACCAACCAGCATACCTGGCGGATCAACAATACCGACCGGCTGCAAACTCTGCGCAACGAGAATGATGCCGGCCTGTGGTTCAATTTTGGCTTCCGGCCTCCCAATAATCCCATGGACCCGCAGTACGGCCAGGATTATGTGTGGAGTATGCCGTTTCTGCTGGAGGACAGCAAGCTGAAGCAGCCGATGATGCTGGGTTCGCCTAATATGATCTTCCGGGCCAAAGGCTCTGATTATGCCACGGAGGATATTTACCGGGCTTATGCCGCATTGGATATGCCGATCATTTATTTTGACCATATTGAGTACAAGCTTCCCGGGCAGACTAACCTGCTGCTGCCTTATGTGACGTTTTTGGACCAGCTGCGCAATGCGGAAAACTACAACTTTATGACCGAGCCCCAGCTGGCCCGCTCGGCGCTGACTACCCTGAAGACTAAGGTGCATGTCAAACAAACCTATGCCGCCTGGCTGATGGATAAGCTGAAGAATAAGCTGGGCAAAGGTGTGCATCTTACGCTGACCCTGTCCGCCGACACCTCGGAGGTACCGGATGAGCTGGCGGAGGGCTATAAGGATACGCCCGGAGTGGCTATAGAAGCGGGCAAGCCTTACCAGGGATCGCCCCTGGCTGTTGATTCCCGGATTTACACCCGGCAGAACGGGGTTCTGTATGCGGGACTCGGGGAGCCGGCGAAGCTTACCGTGGATTGGAGCCCGGCAGGGCTTCATCTGGAGCGCAGCAATGTGCCCTTCCGGTGGACGGAGGTGCGGGACGGCGAGGTCCGTCTGGAGCTTCTGGACGGCGGGATGCAGCAGGCCAAGATCTTCAGCCCGACCCCGCTTGTGATCAGCGGCGACGATATGAAGATTGAGCAGAGCGAAATCGGCTCGGCCGGCGAATTGCCGGGGCAGACGAAGCTTGCGGGGTACACCTATACGGTTACCCACTATGGGGAAGCCACCACTGTGACGCTGAAGTGGGCGAGGGATTAGCCAACAGATCATAGTGAGATTCTAACGGCGGTGAGGGCCGCTATTGGGGCTAAAAGTGAGGTTCGCCAATTCTACCGGCGGTGTGAGCCGCTATTTGGAGTAAATGTGCCCATTGGGGCATCATCAAGGCCAAATAAGAGCGCTGGCTTCCGTTAGAAATGGGAAAGGCCGGTTTTACGCCAAATAGCGGCTTCTGCTTCCGTTAGAAGTGCCGGAGGTTGCCGGCGTCACAGATTATGCTTACGATGCGAGTTTTTGCTGACGCAAAAACTTAGCTTATGCTTACGAAGTTGGCTTTCCCAGGGGAAAGCCCTTAGGAGGACTAAACATGACCGAGATTGCAAACCAACTGGAGGAGCATATCCGCGCCCGCTACGAGATTGATCCGGACGACGAGGATTTTTCCCAGGATGTGCATTTGTTCGATTACGGCTTTATCGATTCCATCGGCGCCACCGCTCTGATTGCCCACATCGAAAAAACCTACAATCTGCAAGTTACCAACCAGGACTTGATGCTCTACCCCCTGAACACCATCAATGAAATCGCGGCCTTCATCAGCCGCAAGATTGCGAGGTAATGAAAATGGAATGCACGGTTTCCTTGGAGGGATTGTCCACCTCCCAATACGGCCAGCTGAAATATGCCTGCGCGTTTGTGGACGAGACCATTACCGGGATTGACATTGACGGGGATATCCTCCGCATCACCCACAACTCGCCCCTGGGCAATGAGGTGATCGAGGAACGGGCCAAACGGCTGGCGGAGCGTTTTTCCAAGGGGGATTTCGGCTTTAAGGAGAACATTCTGTTCGAGCACCGGGTGGACGTTCCCAGCCGGGAGGACATTATCGCCGAGCTGGTCGAGAAAAAAATCATCAAGGTGCTGGAGCCCGGCATGTTCATCTTCCGGGAGCCCTTTTCCAGCCTGATGCGGTTTATGGACGACTCCTTCGTCGCCAAGATCGCCCGCCGCTTCGAAGGCTTGAAGGAAGAGCATTACCCCGCCGTCATCCATGCGGATACCCTGAACAAAACCAACCACTTCACCTCCTTCCCTGAGCATATCCACTTTCTGACCCATCTGCGGGAGGATCTGGACGTCATCGAGGGTTTCTCCCAAACCATCCGCGAAATCGGCGGCTGGAAGCAGGACGCACCGCTGGACTTAAACGCCAGCATGCCCAAGCCCAAATTCACCATGAACCCCTCCACCTGCTACCACTGCTATGAGGGATTGCAGGACGAGGTATTGGAAGGCGACGGCATCACCGTCACCGCCATCTCCAAGTGCCACCGGTTCGAATCCCGGAACCATACGGATTTTGGCCGCTTGCTGGACTTCAGCATGCGGGAGATCATCTTCGTGGGCAAACCCGACTACGTCAAGGAAAACCGCCTGAAGGCCATCGAATACCTGAAGGAATTGGCAGCCGAGTGGGACGTGGACAGCTGGATGGAAATCGCCAACGATCCTTTCTTCACCAACGACTTCCAAGTGAAGGCCTCCTTCCAACGGAACCAGGAGATGAAGTACGAGCTGCGCCTGTCTGTCCCCTATCTGGACAAGTCCATTGCCGCCAGCTCCGTCAACTTCCACAGTAACACCTTCGGCAACGCCTTCAACATCAAATTCGGCAAACGCAGCGCCGTAACCGGCTGTGTCGGCTTTGGCATCGAACGCTGGGTCTTTGCCTTCCTGGCCCAATACGGCCTGGACGAGACCCGATGGCCCGCCGCTTTCCGGGAGCAATATGCGGACTGGCAGAAAAAGCAGTTTTAATCCCGGCAGGCCCTTCTCGAAAGCCGCCGCGCGTACCCGCCGCTACGGCTTCCTGATCGGTCTGGCGGTGTTGTTCCTCCTGGCGGACCTGGCGTTAGCCTGGTGGAACCCGATGGAGTCCTCCCGGCGCTTCTATAAGAATGACTTTACCAAAACACTCTACCACCATGATTGGCAGCGCTCCGGCCCCATATTTTACGGGAACTCGGCGGTGACGGGTGCCTATATGGAGGACAAGTCCTCCCATCCCCTCACGGAGCTGGGCCTCTCCTACGGCCGGATCACCGATCTGAAGGCTATTCTGGAGAAGAATCTGTACCAGGTGAAGGACGAACTGGTGGTGGGCATTGACGTCCATACCATGATCGACGACATGCAGACGGATCCTACCTACCAGTGGTTCAAAAAGCCCTATCAGCCTTACATCTATGCATACCGGGATTACTTCCGGGATTCCGGTACGGAGGCGGTGAAGAGCCTGTATGCAGGAGCGGTGGAGCTGGATGCGGGGAAGCTTCTGGACTACCAGCCCAGGTGGATTGATAAGGAGCTGTACTTTGGCCTGAAGGAAAAAGCGTGGATGGCGGAGCGCTGGGACTACTACGATAAGCTGTGGGGCCATCTGACCCTGCCCGATTTCCGGGAAAATCTAGATGCTCTGGCTTGGGTGGCGGACTATGCGGCCGGGCATGGCTTGGCTCTGCGGGTCGTCTGGATGCCGTGGCATAAGGATTTCCCCAAACCCTCGTATGTGGAACCGCTTAAGGCAGAGGCCAACCGGATTCTGGCAGAGCATCAGACACCAGTGCTGGATGTGATGGACCGCTATAGCGCAGAATACTTCCACGATCTGGTCCACTTGAGCCGGGAAGTAGGTGCACCCCTGTTTACAAAGGAGGTGGATGAATGGCTCCGGTCATTCGCAAAACCGTCGAACTCCTAGCTTATCTCATTATGCTGATTCTGGTGCTGGTCTATTTTACCGGCAAGGGACTATTCATTTATGAAGGCTTCTGACCAGACTCCCCCGACTAAAAGACAAAAAACCCTTCATCCGCAATCGCGGCTACGGGTTCCTGCAGACAAGTCAATTGACCGTTAATTGGCTTGTCTTTTCTTCATTTTAACCGGCCCATTACAATGGTGTTGTAAAATTGCCCGTCGGAAAGTCGTTTATCGCGGCGGAGCAGCCCCTCCTGTTCAAAGCCGAAGGCCTCATACAGCCGGATGGCTGTGGTATTGGTTTCCAGGACATGCAGACCGATCTTCTCTACACCCGCGGCATCCGCCCAGGAGACAGTTTCCTGCAGAAGATTCCTGCCAACCCCGTATCCCCAGAACTCCTTCAGGATGCATATCCCGAACTCCACCCGGTGGGCAAGACGCTTCAAGCCACTCCCTTGGCACCGGCAAAAACCCAGCAGCCTGCCTTCAGCCTCCGCTACCAGAAACAGATTCCGGGCTTCCTCCGTGTCTGTACGGATGATCTCCTTAAAACCCGCCGGGTCAATAAAACCCTCGCCCCGCTCCCGGTCCATAAATTCCGTCTCTCCGTCGATCTGAAGCCGGATGTCGGACAATGCCGCGGCATCCCCGGGAAGGGCAGAACGGATAACATAGCTCATTCCTTTAACTGAAAAAGCTGCAGGTTGGATCTTCATCAGCTGCTCCTTTTTGAACCGTTGTGGGTTAACAGCCCTATTGTATAGCGGTTCTCCACCCGGTTCAAGCCTTCCCCCTTCATCAGAGGGTGAATCCTTTCCTTTCACTGGCTGAGCGCTTCCTCGGTAATCCGTTTGATGTCGATAGGCGAAAGAGACTCTTCGTTGACCATATCCGGCAGGATGTGCTTCAGGAAATAATCCACACACGCCAGAGGTATATGCTTGATTTTCACCAGTGCCTCCCGGTACATCTTCACAAATTCCTTCTCCGTATTGCCCCGCTGCAGCTCCGCAAACGCCTCGTACACCTGGTCCAGCTTGTCCGCTACCTCTAGAATTAAGCCCTCTACCGACTGATCCTTGCCTTCCCGCAGCTGGTTGAAGAATATCGGGCGGAACTCCTCGGGAATATGCTCATTGATGAAGTGATGGACCATCCCCTCCTCTACCTGCTGGATCAGGGAACGCAGCTCCATGGACGAATGCTTCACCGGTGTTTTGATATCCCCAATGAAAATTTCCCCGTAGTCATGGCTGCTGGTGATTTCATAAAGCTTTTTCCAATTTACCGGGGTGCCGTGCATTTCTTCGATGTCCGCCAGGGTTTTGGCGTATTGGACCACCTTCCAGGAATGGGCTGCCACCGTATGCTCCTCAAACTTAAATTTGCCGGGACAGCGGTAAATCCGTTCCATTTCGTTCAACGACCGGAAGTACGTGTGAATTCCCATCATGTCACTCTCCTTTGCCTAATGTAAGAGCAGTATACCAACACCGTGTTAGCGGCGGATTAATGGAGCGTCTGCGCTTTGTAAAGGACGGGAGGCAAAAAAACCCGGCAGCGGCTGATAAGCAGCCAACTGCCGGGTATCGGGAACACGTTTAGACTTGAATTTAAGGGTGCAGATGACGGTCAAGGAATTTCTCCAGTGCCCGGTAGAAATCCAGCTGGTTCTCCAAATTAAGGAAGCCATGGCCTTCATCCTTCTTCAGCATATACGGCACATCCACACCGCGTTCCTTCAGCGCCTGGACGATCTGATCGGATTCCGCCTGCTTCACCCGGGGGTCATTGGCACCCTGGGCGACGAAAAGAGGCGCCTTGATTTGGTCCACATGGAACAGGGGCGAAATCGCCTCCAGCATCTCCTTATCCTTCACCGGATCCCCCATCCGCTCGTGGAACAATTCGCGTTCGGATTCCCAATAGGGAGGCAGGGATTCCAGCAGGGTAAACAGGTTGGATGGCCCTACATAGCTGACACCTGCAGCATAAACTTCAGGCGTAAAGGCCAAACCGGCCAATGCAGCATAACCGCCGTAAGAGGCGCCGTAAATGGCTACCCGGTCGGCATCCACGGTGCCTTGCTCCACCAGCCATTCCACACCGTCGGTAAGGTCATTCTGCATGGCCTTGCCCCACTCCTTGTTGCCGGCATTCAGGAAGTCCTTGCCGTAACCGGTGGAGCCGCGGAAATTCACCTGCAGCACTGCATAGCCGCGGCTGGCCAGGAATTGCACCTCCGGATTGTAGCCCCACATATCACGGGCCCAGGGTCCGCCATGAGGGTTGACCACCAGAGGCAAATCCTTGGCTTCCTTGCCTTTGGGCAGAGTCAGGTAGCCGTTAATCGTAAGGCCGTCGCGGGCCTTGTAGGTAACAGGCTTCATATCCGCCAGCTTGCTTTCATCCAGCCAATAGGAGAGCTCGGCAATCTTCTCCAGCTCGCCGGTTTCCGCATTGTAGGTGTAGTCCACACCCTTGTTCTTGTCATTATAAGCCTGGAAGCGGAAGTTGCCCTTCTCATCCGGGCTGCTGAGAGCAATTTCCTTACCGGGCAGCTCCTTGCGGATTTTGTTGTAGGCCTCCTCCAGCTTGGAGTCAAAGAAGGTATAGTGGATTTTATCCGTGATATAGAGGGCGGCTACCAGGGTTTTGGTAGCACGGGACGGCACAACGCCCGTCACATCCACATCTGGGTGGGCAAATACGGTTTTGACCACCTTGTTAGCAGAGGGATCAAACTCCACCAGAGCCGCCTTGTCGGCGCCCAGGTTGGACATGGCATACAGATTTTTGTTGTCAAAGGTAAACATCAACGGAGCGAAGGTTTCGCCCAGACGGGTTTCCAGAAGCGGCTTGAAGGCATCCTCTTCCTTCTCGCGGTAGAGCAGCGAGGAGACATTGCCGTCGCTGGAAATGGCAATCCGCAGCTTGCCGTTATTGTCCGTCATCCAGCCGGTAATATTGCCCGGATTCTCTGCCGCCAATACGGTTTCGCCGGTGTTCATATTGACCCGGTACACATCGAAGATCCGCGGGTCACGTTTGTTCATGCCGATCAGCACCTGGTCCGGAACCTCCGGCAGGATATCAATCAATTGGGAGGTGGTGTTCTCATAAGGAGTCAGATCACGCTGTCCCTTGCCGTCGATGCCCACCACCAACAGATGGTAGTTTTCATCGCCGCCGCTGTCCTTGGCATAGATCAGCCGGTCATTGGACACCCAAGCAAACCCCTGGATGCTGCGTTCGGTTTCATGGGTAAGCTGCACAGCGTCTTTTTCCTGCCCGACTTCCATCACAAACAGGTTGAGACGGTTGTTCACGGGCTGAACGAAGGCCATATGTTTGCCGTCCGGGGACAGCTGGAAGCCTTGCTGGTCGGATTCCCGGAAGAAGTCCTCCAGCGGGATGGCGCCCGGGGAGGCAACATCCAGTCCAAGGGTCATATACAGGGCACGCCCGAACTCACCCTTGGTGACTACGGTCTGGGGAGCAAAATTTTGTCCGTCCCAGATAAAATGCTGTTTCAGCTTCAGTGCATCCGCCGCATGGGCAGCCGAAATCGCCTGGCCGTCTCCATAAGAGGTTTGAATGCCGTTGTCATTCAGTTGGAAGGCCCGGCTGAGTAAAGAGGCCAGCTGCTCCCGGGTCAGCGCAGAGTCAGGCTGGTAGCCGCTGTCGCCGCCTTGTACGATGCCTTGTGCCCGGAGGGCATAAATGGCAGGTGCTGCGGCATTCTCCGCCGTCACATCCGGGAAGCCGGTGAGCGCTTCAGGCGCCTTCAGCTGAAGGGCCTGCTGCAGCAGCACAGCCGCCTGGGCACGGGTCATGGGGGCGGATGTATTTTGCAAATCCTCGGTAAATTGTATGTACCCTTGAGTAATTAACGCACGCAGGTATTCACCGCCATCATTGACAAGCGCTGTAGCCTGGGTCTGATTTTGAGCCTCTGCAGCTGCGGATGCCGCTTGGGCAGCCGGCAAATAAGAAGTAGCGATAAGTGCCGAAAGCAGAATGCCGATGCTGATTTTTCGCATGGATTGAAGCGTATGCTTAAACAACTAATCTCCTCCTTCGTGGATGTGTCCCGCCCGTTACGCCCACAATGAAGCGTACAAGCCCGGACAGACTCCTTCATTATACGCCCAAACCCCCAGATCGTTCCAATTTTTCAGGAAAAACCGTTCTGCCGGGAGGATGCTGCCGGTGCCCCCGTTAACAGCACTGCCGAAAAATGTTATACTACTCTTATTGCTTTCGTTAGGAATGAGGAGATTCGACACATGTGGTATTTGAATATGACGGCTGTGCTGGCCATTGCCGGCATGTCTGTGCTTATGGGGCTGACCCGCAGGCTGCCCGGGCAGAAGCGGTGGCTGCTTTTGGCCTTCAATCTGGCCTTTATCGGGTTGTACAGCCAGCGGCTGCTGGTCTTTTATGCGGTGTATACGCTGGTCAATTATTTGCTGTTTGTGTTCCTGGCCCGGCTGGAACGGGGGAAGTTGTTCTGGTTTATCCTGTTTTTAGCCCTGAATGTGGGGGGAGTGGTCCTCCTGCGCCTGGCGGATATGGAGGTTTTCCAGCATCCTGTATTGGGGACCCTGGTCACCATCGGCATCATCTATAATGTGCTGAAAGCCATCGATGCTCTGTACTTTGCCTATTTCATCGGGCGGGACGCCATCTGCAAGCCGGTGGATTACGCCAACTACCTGCTGTTTGTGCCCACCTTCACCTCCGGTCCCATTCTCAAGTTCCGTGATTTCATGGCGGATACCAAGGTTCCGTATCAGGTGGATGCGCCCATGGCCGAAGCTTGTGTGAAACGGATCATCCTGGGCATGTTCAAAAAAATCGTTCTGGTCACCTGGATGACCACCGCCTTCGATCATGTGTCTGCTGGCGAGCTGAACACCTTTACCTCGCTGTTTCTGATGGTGTGGTTTTACATCCTGATCTTCTTCGACTTCTCCGGGTATTCGGACATTGCCGTAGGCTTCGGACGCCTGTTCGGCTACCAGGTGCCGGAGAACTTCAAACGGCCCTTCATGTCCCCCACCCTGACCCAATATTGGCGCAACTGGCATGCCACTCTGGG
>JAEWAA010000215.1 GCA_023391955.1 Bacillota bacterium
CCCAGTCGTTTTCGTTGCCCAGCCCCCAGATGATTACGGACGGGTGGTTGTAATGCTGGTCGATCATGGCCCGGAGCATGGCCCGGCATTGCGTCTTGTACGCCTCATTGCCCAGCCCGCCGCGGCACCAGGGAATCTCCTCCCATACCAGGAGGCCCAGCTCGTCGCACAGGTCCAGCACCAGCCGGGATTGCTGATAATGCCCCAGCCGGATAAAATTGGCCCCCATTTCCTTCACCAGCTTCATCTCAGTGCGGATCATCTCGTCCGTCATCGCCGCTCCTACCCCTGCATGATCCTCATGGCGTTGGGTGCCGTTCAGGAGAAGCCGTTGGCCGTTTAAGCGGAAGGGGCCTTTTTTCACAAATTCAAAATGCCGCACCCCAAATCGCTCCGCCACCCCCGTGTCCCCGGATGCTCCAGTAAGCGTAACCTCGCATGTGTATAAGGAAGGCTGGTCAGGGCTCCAAAGCTCGGGCTCCTCAAGGTCAAAGGAAGCAAGCTCCACCATCCCGTTCTGCGGCAGGCTGCACGCCTTCTCAAACCGCCGGATTTCCGCTCCCGAAGGATCGCGGATAACCGCCGTCAACCGGGTTTCGCCCGTTAAACCTGCCGGATTGTACAGCCTGGCGCGTACGGAAATCTGCGTGCGAAAGCTGGTTTGTGCCGTTGAAGCACCGCCCTTCGCCTCCGTCCTCACCTCCACATGCACCCGTTCCAGGGATACCGCCGGCACATACACCAGATGCACATTGCGGTAGATGCCCCCATACAGGTTGAAGTCACTGATGTCCGACGGCACCGTCTGCAGGTCCCGGGAATTATCTGCCACTACCGCCAGCGGAACACCGTCCCCATACAACGGGTGCTGCCGGATGCGCTCCACCGCCTCCGTAATATCTACCGTAAATTCATCATACCCGCCGTTATGCCGGGCGACCTCCTCCGTATGGATGAACACCGCCGATTTTTGGCCCACTCCCTCAAAATGAAGCAGCGTCCGCCCCCCGGGATACGGATTGTTAACCTGGAGCCGGGTCCGGTACCAGCCCTCTCCCTGGTAATACTTCACATCCGGATCAACGCCGTCATGGCTATTGAAGCAATGGGGCAGGGACACCCTCTCCCACGGCAGATGAAAAAAGCTGTTAGGCAGCTTATCCGCCCGCCAGACCTCCCAGATTCCGCCCAAACCGCCTCTGTAATGCTCCCAGCCCTCTGTCAATGTAATGGATTGCATCGTGTTTTCCTCCTTCATCTATATTTGAATCTTACCAAAGGAGGAGCCTGCAAAGTCCGGGTCTATTATGATAAAATGTTGTTACATTACGGTGAGGACGGCGAATATGCGTATGAAAATTCTTAACTACCTGAACCTGAACCAGCATCCGGTGCAATGCTCCTTCCGGGTGGACCGGACCCGGCAGTTCTCCGAAATATACCATGCCCATCAAGGTATGGAGCTGCTGTTTGTTCATGAGGGCAGCATCCGGGTGGTGGTGAACCGGCAGATTGTTGACCTGACGGCAGGCAATCTGGTGGTGTTCCGCCCTTTTCAGCTCCACCGGGTGATTATGCGGACGGAGCCGGGCGGCGCCTATATCCGGACCCTGCTGGTATTCGAGCCGGGAGAGCTGGTTGAACGTTTGGGGGCGTTCCCCTCTTTGCGCCAATTTCTCCAGCGGCTGTGGAAAGAGCCCTTGCAGCAGCAGGTGTTCCAGAATCTGCCGCTGGAGCGGACGGTGGACAAGCTGGAGGAGTACCGGCAGCGGATGGAGGCGGCAGAGCAGGGTGAGCTCTTGGAGGAGCAGATGCTCTGCCTGACGGATATGCTGGGGCATCTGAAGCGCCATGAGGAGCCGGAGCTGCTCCACCGGCTTCCCCCGGCCCAGGGCTCCGCTGTGGCGGAGCAGGTGATGGACTGGCTGGAGGCACATTACGCCGAGCCCTTCCAGCTGGAGCAGCTGGCCCAGGCGGTCCATCTGACGCCCAGCCACGTCTCCGCCGCTTTCCGCCAGGCGGTGGGCAGCACCATTACGGACTACCTTACGGCAGTCCGGGTGCGCCAGGCCTGTCTCCTCCTGCGGACCGGAGACAAAAGCGTGGAGGAAATCGGCCAGGCCGTCGGCCTCCAGAACACCTCCTACTTTTGCCAGATGTTCCGCAAGCATGTGGGCTTAAGCCCCCACCGGTTCCGGCGTTCCTTCCAACGGACGGAATAGAGGGTGCTCCCGCTCCCTTGCCTGTAGCAGAGGAATGCTTCCGCAAGCTCCCGTAACATGGTCAGCGTCTACGCAGGATAGCGGAAACGGATTTCCGCTATTCTCCCGCTGCACCAGGCCGGGACCGGAATAACGGAAGCAAATTTCCGCTATCACTCAGGTGTCCCCCGCAGATGGGCCCCAGGAGGGGCAATAGCGGAAACTGATTTCCGCTATTGCACCTTAGCTGACATGCTGGGCCGCATAACGGAAAATACCTTCCGTTATTCCATAGGAGCGGCTGACGCTGCCCGGTTACCTCAACCAACGAAAAAAGCCCCTCCCGCGGAAATGCGGAAAGGGGCTTGCTATCATTTTAAACCAGATAGGTATTTTCCCCACCAAACCTTAGTCGTCGGAGCTGAGGATACCCAGGATGCGCAGCACGTACAGGAACAGGTTGATGAAGTCCAGGTACAGGCACATGACGGCCAGCGGAATCATTTCATCGGAGAGGCCCTGCCGGTAACGGGAGATGTCATACAGGATGTAGCCGGAGAAAATCAGCACACCCAGCACTGAGATGCCCAGGCCCAAACCGCCGCCGAAGCCGCCGGTGAACATGCCTACCAGGCTGAAGCCCACCAGAGTGAACAGGCCGATGGTCAGCATGCCGCCCAGGAAGCTGAAGTCCCGCTTGGAGAAATACGCGTAGAAGGACAGCGCGGCAAAACCTGCCGCCGTTACGGAGAAGGCGGTCAGCACCAGCGAGGTGCCGCCGATATTGGCATAATGGGCTATCGTCGGATACAGCGTCACGCCGCTTATGAAGGTAAAGGCGAACACAAAGGGGTAGCCGATGGCTTTTTTGCCTCTGCGGATCCAGAATGCCGAAATCACCATTACGAACTCCACCACCACCAAAGGCAGGAACAGCGCAGGCGGAACCATGGTTCCGAGAGCCGTGCCGATGAAGGAGATGAGGACCGAAATCGTAAACATACGCATGAGCTTGTGGAACGGATCGTTGTACGCTTCCCGTTCCATGTCCACCGCAATCGGGCGGGATTGAACATCCATTTTGAAAATCCACCTTTCGGTTCGAATATGAGCCTTGCAAATTATCCTTTTACCATTGTATCACAAAAACCTGCCATTTTATTACCTGTCCAAAAGGAAGCTTACCGGGTTAAATCCACATCTTAGCATAGGTCGGTTTCAGGGAACCCATACTATAACCATTACAACACCGTTCCAGCTCCTGGGTGAACATCGGGAAAGGAGGGAAGCGCAATGGGAGTTATGGTGGATTTTGTGCGGAACCACTGGCTGTTTCTGGCTCTATTGGTCGGTTCAGCGGGTGCGGTAGCCTTTGTCTGGAGCCACAAACAACGGTTGTTCTACAACAAACCGGAGCCGTAAGCGGCTGGTCCGGTCACAGTTCCGCCGATTCCTGCGGATCGGCGTAGTCCGTAGTTTTGCTTTTACGCGGCGGCTTGAGCAAAAGCGTTCCTCCCAGCAGAAAAGCCCCGCTTACATAGAAGACCGAAACCAGCCCCAGCGATGCCCCCACCAGTCCAAAAAACAGCGGCGCCGTAAATTGCGAGATCCGGTTTATAAACAGCCGCAGCCCCAAAACCTCACCCGTTCTCGATTTCGGGGAGGAGTTATACGCCACCGTCATGGAGATCGGCTGCCCGCAGCCCAGCCCCAACCCCATCAGCACACTCCAGATGCCCAGCCATACCGGACTGGACGTAAAGGATACCAGCAGGAAAGCCGCCCCGGAGACCAGAATGGACCCGATGAGAATGCCGTTATGGGAAAATTTCTGCAGCAGCCGGGACATAAAGAACCGCACCAGCACCATAGACAGCCCTTGTATGGACAAAATCCAGCCTACCGTGGAGACGGAAATTCCCTCTCCCGTTGCGTACAAGGGAAAATATGCGGTGAAGATCTCCCGGGAATAAAGGGCCAAGGCGTTGCCGATGAGCGCTCTGCGCAGATCCGCATGCTTCAACAGCACCAGGGAATCCGCCAGCCCCACCTTCATCTGCTGCTTGTTTCTTTTCTGACCGGGCAGCCTCCAGGCAAAAAGAAAGGAAACGCCGAATACGGCGAAGGCGCATGCGAACACAGCGGAATACGAAATATGGCTGATCAGATAACCCGCCGTCACCGGACCCAGGAATGCGCCAAGGGAATTGGCGGTGCTGAACCAGCCGTAATAATCATCCCGTTTGCCCTCGGGGGCGGCGTGGCCAAGAGCATTTTGGAGAGAGATGGCAATGAAGATGCTGGAAAATCCCGTGACCAGCTGCGACACGTATAAGGCCCATATGTCGGGAAAGCACCATGGCAGAGCCATGGCAATGCCGCAGCCCGCCATACCGAACAGCACCGGCAGCCGGTCACCGAAGCGGTCGGCGATTTTGCCTGCGGAGATGGAGAAGAACATGGGGAGAAAGGCGTAGCAAGCGGTGAGCACCCCGATATCCAGCGTGGACGCCCCCAGCGAGGCGGCATACAAGGGGACAGCCGGTCTGGATAAATTGAGAATCAGTTGAAAGGCAATACCTAATACCATTACATTCAAAAACATATGCAGCGAACCCTTCTGTCTTCGTCGTCCCTCCATTGTAACGCCGCAGGCAGCAAGGGAAAAATCGTCATTTTCTATGGATTTGCATAGAGAGAGGGAATGGATTGGCGGTAGTGGGCTTGGATAAAATGCACAAATGCCTTCACCGCAGGAAGCTCCAGCAGCTCCTGCCGGTACAGCATCCAGGTGGTCCAGAGAATGGCTTCGCTATCCTCTCCGGCCAGCGGCAGCCGGTACAGCTCCCGGTCGTCCCCGTCCAGCACAATGGAGGGAACGATGGCGTAGCCCAGGTCATTTTGCACCATACGCTTGGCAATCTCCGCATTGTCCACATGCATGAACACATTGGAGGGCTGACTGTAGCGCTGCTTCCACCAGTTCTCGATAATCCGGCTCAGCATAGGGTCCGTGGTAAAAACGATTCTCCGCCTGTTGGGAAGCTCCTCCGGATCAATGGGCACAGCGGACAGGATACACACCTGTTCCTGCTCCAGCATCTCCATGGCGTCAGGCCATTGGGGGTTGCCGCGGACAATCCCGATTTGCTCCTTCTGGCTGGAGACAGAACCGACCAAATCCTGGCTCAGCGCCGTGGAAATATCGAATTCCACAAGAGGATACTGCTGGGAGAAACGCCGGAGCACATCCGGCAGACGGTACAAAGCCACCGATCTGGAGACGCCCAGCCTGAGAGTTCCCCGGATCTCCCCCTGGCCTTGAGCCAGCTCCTCCTTCATCTCCCCCCACCTCTTCAGCATCTCCCTGGCGTACTCCACCAGACGGTCACCTTGCCCGGTAAACTCTATGCCCCTTCTGCCGCGGTACACCAGAAGAGGTACCCCCAGCTCCCGCTCCAGCTGCTGCAGCCGGTAGGTCAGGGAGGGCTGGGACAGGAACATCCGCTCCGCCGTCCGGGTAATATTGCGCTCCTGGGCCAAAATATCCAGTATCGCCCATTCCTTTTCGTCCATGGTCGTGATTCCTTTTTTGTTTTTAGTATCCAAAAAAACGGCCCTCCACCGGGGAGCGCCGTTCTGTCACATGCTTGTTTAAGCCAAAACCTTTACTTCAACGCCTTGGCGGCGATATCCGTCCGGTAATGGGCACCGTCGAAGCCGATTTTGCGCACCTCAGCGTAGACGTTCTCCCGGGCTTCGGCAATGTTCTTGCCCAGTCCGACCACGTTCAGCACACGGCCTCCGGCAGTGACAATTTCTCCGCTCTGGCCAAGCGCCGTTCCTGCATGGAAAACCATTGCCTCAGGGCTTATTTGATCCAAACCGTTAATAGTGAGACCGGTGGGATAGGAGCCGGGATAGCCGGGAGAAGCCAACACGACGCAAACCGCAGCCTCATCGGTCCATTCGATCTCCAGTTGATCCAGGGTACCGTCCAGGGTGGCCAGCATAATATCCACCAAATCGGTTTTCAGCTTGGGCAAAAGCACCTGGGTTTCCGGGTCACCGAAGCGGGCGTTGAACTCGATGGTTTTGACACCCTTGTTGGTTAGCATAAGTCCGGCGTACAGAATCCCCTTGAAGGGGCGGCCTTCCTTGACCAGGGCCTCGGCCATGGGGCGCACAATGTTGACCAGCGCCTCCTCCACCACCGATTCGGGGATATGGGGCAGCGGGGAATAGGTGCCCATACCGCCGGTGTTGGGGCCTTGATCATTGTCGAAGACCTGCTTATGGTCCTGAGAAGGAGCCATGGGCTTCACGGTGGTGCCATCCACGAAGGATAACAGGGACATTTCCTGTCCCTCAAGGAACTCCTCGATAACCACGCTGCTGCCGGAGGCGCCGAACACCTTATCCAAAAGGATGCTTTTCAGGGCTTCCTCCGCCTCTTCCACGGTTCTGGCCACGATGACACCCTTGCCTGCGGCCAGTCCGTCGGCCTTCACCACAATCGGCGCGCCTTGGGCACGCACATAGGCCACTGCCTCATCGTAGCTGGTGAAGCTGGCATAAGCGGCCGTCGGAATGCCGTATTGGATCATCAGTTGCTTGGTGAACACCTTGCTGCCTTCAATGAGGGCGGCATTTTGGCGGGGGCCGTAGGCGGTGATGCCCTTCGCCTCCAGATGGTCCACCAGCCCGGCCACCAGCGGATCGTCAGGGGCAACCATAACCAGATCGATTTTTTGCTCCAACGCAAAAGCGCTGATCTTCTCGAACTCCAGCTCCTTCACGGGCACACATTCCGCCAGGGAGGCGATGCCGCCGTTGCCGGGGGCGCAGTACAGCTTGGATACCTTGGGGCTTTTGGCCAGCGCCCACAGAATGGCATGCTCCCGGCCGCCCTTGCCAATGACTAAAATCCGCATGGTCACGACTCCTTATTTATGATGACAAGTCCGGTTTCACCGCTGTTCCGGCGGATGGTTTTGACCAGCAGGGAAATGCGGTTGTCCGGGTTAAGCAGGCTCCAGTAGGTGTTGGCGATGGTTTCCGCATCACCGCGCAAAGGCACTAATCGGGGCTCTCCGGTAAAGGAGGGCAGCGGATTGCCGTCGCCTTCATAGGTGTGGATGCAGTGGCCAAAGCCGGGCAGCGCTTTTTCGTAGGTGTAGGTGTGGCGCAGGGTTTGGTCCTCGGTGTTGCCGGCGGACTTCAGAATGGACAGCTTGTAGGCAAACTGGCTGTCCGCCAGATCCGTGAACCCGCTGATCCGCGGGGTAAAGTTGGGGCCGTCCGGCTCGTAAGTCCGCGTGGACAGGGCTCCCTCGAAGCTGCCGCCCTGCTGAAGCACCTCGTGGATGGTGTCCGTTTGGTCCCCGTTGGTGACGATATGGGCGCCGCCCAGATGCTTCAGCGGATAGTAGATGATCAGCGACGGATCGGTGAGCTTGGCCGGGTCACGGGCCTCTGTCCGCAGAAAGCCATTGTCCTCGGCGATAAACACCCGGTTGCGGCTGTTTTCGCTGCGTCCCATAATCCAGTAAACCTGGATATATTGCTCCCCGTCCTCGGATAAGCCGATGACTATGCCCCGGCCGGGGTAGGTGTTGTTCTGGAGCTCATTCATATAAGCATCCGCAAGCGCGGCTCTATTGGTGTTGGTTGTCATGCCTGGTGCCCTCCTTCTCAAAAAAATCCTGGCTTGCACCGCCGGAGTCCCGCGACGCTGCACTCAGCCGGCTAACGGAACTCAGCGACTCTTACAGGCGGTTTTGGACTAACTTTGCATTTTAACGGAACTCTGCGATCCTTACAGGCCTAATTTTACTTTGAAGAGCCTCGTTTCCCCATCTAAGCGCTTCTGAGTTCCGTTAGAGTTTCAATCGGGCCATTTTAGCACGCTAAGCGCTTCTGAGTTCCGTTAGAGCTAAACCAGCCGACACCCCGCAACTAACCCAGCCAGCCATGTCGGCCACCCGGTTAACAGTTCTCTCAGCGGTGTCTGTATCAGCCAAACGCTGCTCCTCCCGGAGTACCGTCCGGATCAGTGGTGGAACAAACGGACACCGGAGTAGGCCATAACCATGCCGTAGTCGTTGGCGGCCTGGACCACTTCCTCGTCGCGCACCGAGCTGCCGGCCTGGGCCACATACTTGACGCCGCTGCGGCTGGCCCGGTCCAGGTTGTCCCGGAAGGGCAGGAACGCATCCGAGCCATAGGAAACGCCGGTCAGCTTGTTCAGCCAGGCCCGCTTCTCCTCGCGGGTCAGCTTGGCGGGAACCTCGGCGAACGCCGCTTCCCAAGCTGCCTGCTCCACCGGAGTCAGCTCCTCCTCCAGCCACAGGTCGATGGCGTTGTTCTGCTCGGCGCGGGAGAGGCCCGGGCGGAAGCTCATGCTGAGCGCCGCCGGATGCTGCCGCAGGAACCAACGGTCGGCCTTGTCCCCGGCCAGACGGGTGCAGTGAATCCGCGACTGCTGTCCGGCGCCGATGCCGATGGTTTGTCCGTCCAGAGCGTACACGATGGAGTTGGACTGGGTGTATTTCAGCGTCACCAGAGCAATCAGCAAATCCCGCTTGGCCTGCTCCGGCAAATCCTTGTTTTGGGTGACAATATGGGTCAGCGCTTCCTCATCGATCACTGCATTGTTGCGCTCCTGCTGGAGGGTCAGGCCGAACAGCTTGCGGCTTTCCACCGGATCGGGCACATACTCGGGGTCGATTTGCAGAATCAGGTACTTGCCGCCCTTCTTCGCCTTCAGAATCTCCAGCGCCTCATCCGTATACCCCGGCGCCACCACCAGATCGGATACCTCCCGCTTCAGCAAAAGCGCAGTGGACGCATCCACCACATCGGACAAAGCCGCCGCATCGCCGAAGGAGGACATCCGGTCCGCTCCCCGGGCCCGGGCATAGGCTGTAGCCAGAGGGGACAGCTCCAGTCCCTCCACAAAATACGCCTTCGCCAGCTCCTCTGTCAGCGGAACAGCTACCGCCGCTCCCGCAGGGCTTACATGCTTAAACGAGGCCGCCGCAGGCAAACCGGTGGCGCGCCGCAGCTCCCGGGCCAGCTGGAAGCCGTTTAACGCATCCAGCAGATTGATGTAGCCCGGGTCCCCGTTGACCACCTTGATGGGAAGGGCCGTATCATGGGTAAGCTTGGCCTGCTTCTGGTGCGGGTTCATGCCGTAGCGAAGGGTCAATTCCTTGGATTCCGCGTTCTGACTCATGAGTTCATATCCCGTCCTTTTTATTTTGATTGCGTCCCGACAGCTGATCCAATCTGATTCTCCCGGTTGCGATATCCTGCACCACCTGCGGGTAAAGCTCGTGCTCAATATGATGAATCCGTTCGCTGACGGCTTCCTCCGTGTCATCCTCCCGGAGCTCCACTGCCCGTTGGGCCACAATGGGACCGCTGTCCAACCCGCCGTCCACCACATGCACAGTTACACCGGTAACCTTGACCCCGTACTCCAACGCCTGCCGAACTGCATGCATCCCTGGAAAAGACGGCAGCAAAGACGGGTGGATATTCAGCATCCGCCCCCAATACCCCTGCACCATCACATCCGTGAGA
>JAEWAA010000248.1 GCA_023391955.1 Bacillota bacterium
GACCTCTCCTTAGATGTAGTTTCTGGCATAATTGTAACAGCGGTCCGCTTCCTTTGCCATCACTCCAACTGTTCTGCGTGTTCTGTTTCCAGCCTTGCTTGTCCTCATTTTTCTTTGTATGATAACGTGGAGATGCCATAACGTGACAATCCGTTTGTCATAAAAAGTACAATTATTGCGGGGCCTATTGCCGGATTCAATGCCTTCCGGTATAATGTCCACAATACGAAAACAAAAGTCTCTTTGGAGAGGACGAAATCCGGAATGTCGGAAACGAAAATCAACGATCGCTACTACTTGGTACGCCAAGACATTTTGCCGGAAGCGCTGGTCAAGACCATGCAAGTTAAGGAAATGCTGGCGCAGGGCCAGGCCAGAACCATTCATGAAGCCGTGGATAAGGCAGGGCTTTCCCGCAGCGCTTTCTATAAATACAAGGACGGCATTTTCCCTCTGAGCAAGCTGGAGCGGGAACGGATCGTCACCATCTCCATGGATTTGGAGAACCGTTCCGGCATCCTGTCCAAGGTGCTGGGCCTGATTGCCGGTCTGGAGGGCAATGTGCTGACCATTCACCAATCCATCCCTCTGCAGGGAATGGCCAATGTGGTCATTTCCGTGGATACCTCCCTGATGGGGGAGCAGTTTGTCACCTTCATCGAGACACTGCGCGGCCATGACGGGGTGAAGCGGGTGTCCATAGTTGGACAGGGGTAATAGAAAGAGAGAGAACAGGAGGAATCACTGTGACCATCAAAGTGGGTTTGCTCGGCCTGGGTACGGTAGGGACCGGGGTTGTGCGGATCGTAGAGGGGCATCAGGAGGACCTGCAAAGACAGACGGGTCTGGGAATCCATATTGAGAAAGTGCTGGTTCAGGATGTATCCAAAGCCCGGCCTGTTGCTTTTGGGGACGGGGTATTAACCGATAAGCCTGCAGACATCATCGCCAATCCGGACATAGACGTGGTCATCGAGGTGATGGGCGGTATCGAACCGGCCAAAAGCTATGTGCTGGAGGCGATTTCCCGGGGCAAGCATATTGTGACTGCCAACAAGGATCTGATGGCCCTGCACGGGGAAGAAATTATGACCGAAGCCGCAGCCCATGGCTGCGATGTGTTCTATGAAGCCAGTGTAGCCGGCGGTATTCCCATTATCCGGACGCTGACGGAGAGTTTTTCCTCCGACCGGATCACCAAGGTGATGGGAATCGTGAACGGCACCACCAACTATATTTTGACCAAAATGAGCAAAAAAGGCGCTGCCTATGAGGATGTGCTGAAGGAGGCCCAGCAGTTGGGTTATGCCGAGGCCAATCCCAGCTCGGATGTGGACGGCCTGGATGCCGCCCGCAAGATGACCATCCTGGCTACCTTGGCTTTCCGCACCAATGTGGATTTGACCGATGTGAAGGTGGAGGGCATCCGCAAGGTGAGCAAGGAGGACATTGCCTACGGCAAACGGCTGGGCTACGAAATCAAGCTGTTGGGCATCGCCGAATGCCAACAGGACGAAATCAGCGTCAGCGTGCAGCCCACCATGGTGAAAACCACCCACCCCCTGGCTTCCGTCAACGGTGTGTTCAACGCCGTATATGTGTACGGGGAATCCGTTGGTGAAACCATGTTTTACGGACCAGGTGCAGGCGAGCTGCCTACGGCGACATCCATCGTGTCTGACCTGGTGAATGTGGTGAAGAACCTGCGTATGGGCGTTAACGGCCGGACGGCTACCTTGGCTTACAAGGAAAAGAAGCTGCGGCCGGATTCCCAAATCTGTTCGAAATTTTATATTCTTCTGCATGTGGCCGATAAGGCAGGGGTGCTGGCCCGGATTACCCAGGTGTTCGCCGACAATGAGGTCAGTCTGGAGTCTGTGAACCAGCAGCCTAACCCGGTTAACCCCATGGCCGAAATCATCATCATTACCCACACCGCCAACCAGGCGGCCATGAACCAGGTGCTGGATGCCTTCAACAAGCTGGACGTGGTGCAGGAAATCAAGAGTGTTTACCGTGTCGAAGGCTAAAGGAGAAACGATCATGTTAAAGCATATAGAAGGAGTCCGGGTCCGGGTTCCGGCCAGCACGGCCAACCTGGGACCCGGCTTCGATTCTCTTGGCCTGGCGCTTTCCTTATATACCTGGATCGAAATGCGTGCCGCCAAGGATCGGACGGAGTTTCATTATTATGGGGAGCAGCTGGCGGATAAAGGGCTGCCCACGGATAAAACCAACCTGGTGTACAAGGTAGCCCAGCAGGTGTTCCGCAAAGCGGGTGTGGACGTCCCGGAGCTGGAGGTTTCCATGTACAGCGACGTGCCGCTGACCCGGGGGCTGGGGAGCAGTGCATCCACAATTGTCGGTGCTCTGACAGCGGCCAACGCCTTGATCGGCTCACCCTTGACAACCGATGATTTGTTCCAAATGGCCAGCGCCATGGAGAAGCATCCGGACAATGTGGGAGCTTCTCTTTTTGGAGGATTAGCCGTAGCCTTCTGGGACGGGGAACGGGCGGAATGCATCAAGGTGGAGCCCCACCCGCGGCTGGAGGCACTTGTAGCCATCCCGAGGTTCCAGCTCTCTACGGAGAAGGCCAGGAATGTGCTGCCCAAGGAGCTGTCCATGAAGGATGCCGTATTCAATGTAGGCCATTCCAACGTGCTGGTGGCGGCCTTGTGCACCGGCCGGCTGGAGATGATCCGCCACGCCATGCAGGATGCTCTCCACCAGCCCTACCGGGCCTCACTGGTGCCGGGTATGGCTGAGATTCTCCGGGATGCTCCTGAGCATGGAGCATTGGGGATCGCTCTGTCCGGTGCGGGGCCGACGATGTTCGCTCTGGTAGACCGCGAATCGGGCCGCAAGGAGGAGCTGGAGCAGTTTCTGCATACGAGCTTCGGAGCCGCCGGAATCGAAGCGGATACCCTGTGGCTGATGCCCGATTCGGAAGGGCCGCAGCTTACACTCTTGACACCGGAATCTCCTTCGGGTACATTTATCGAAAACATCAAAGGAGAGGTTCGGGAGTGAAGCGCATTGGTTATTTAGGCCCTGAGGGGACGGTTTCCCATGAATCGGCGGCATTATTTTTCCAGGGGGAACAGCATGCCTTCTTCCCGTTTAAGCTGGTGGCGGATATTTTTGCCGCTGCGGTGGACGGCTCCATTGACTATGGAGTTGTTCCCATCGAGAACACCATTGAGGGTTCTGTCCGTATGCATGTGGATTCCCTGGTTCAAGAGGACAGCCCGCCGATCCGGGCGGAGTGGACCTATCCCTCCAGGCAGAATCTCATCGGCCATGGGGACGAGCTGCTGCTGAAGAACGGCGGCGGAACCGATTATGCCCGCATCCGCAAGATTTTCTCCAAGGATGTGGCCATTGCCCAATGCCACCGGTTCCTGAACGCACATATGCCCGATGTGGAATTCGAATATGTGAACAGCACGGCCCATGGCATCCGGCTGGTGAAGGAGAATCCGGGCAAGGGCTGGGCGGCCATCGGCACGAAGCATGCCAGCCGTATGTATGATCTGGCTCTGTTGGCGGAGAATATTACCGACCATCACAATAACTATACCCGGTTCGTCCTGATCGGCCGGGACAAGCCGGAGCTGCAGCCTTCGGACAACTGGAAAACCACCATTTTGGTAACCCTGCCGGAGGATTTTCCAGGTGCTCTGCATCAGGTGCTGTCCGCCTTTGCCTGGCGCCGGATCAACCTGACCAAAATTGAATCCCGTCCTACCAAGCTGAAGCTTGGCAGCTATTATTTCTATATCGATGTGGAAGGAACGACGGAATCGGTACTATTGCCTGCCGCCCTGGAGGAAATTGAAGCTTTGGGCTGTTTGGTCCGCGTACTGGGCTCCTATCCCAGCTATCCCTACGAAATTCTGAAGGAGGTTCAGGCGTAATGTCGGAGCAATGGATTTATCTCAACGGAGAGTTTGTCACGAAGGAAAATGCCAAGGTTTCCGTGTATGACCACGGATTTTTGTATGGAGACGGGATTTTCGAGGGTATCCGGCTTTATAACGGGAATATCTTTAAACTAAGAGAGCATCTGGACCGTCTGTACGATTCGGCCAAGTCCATCATGCTGGAAATTCCCTTGTCCTATGAGGAGATGCAGGAGGCGGTAGCCGAAACACTCCGCAAGAATAACCTCAAAAACGGCTATATCCGTTTGGTCGTATCCCGCGGCCCCGGCGATCTGGGGCTGGATCCCCGCCGTTCCCCTCAGGCATGGGTCATTATCATTGCGGAGCAGCTGGCTATTTATCCGGAGGAAGCCTATGTGAACGGGCTGAAAACCATCTCCGTCTCCCCCCGCCGGAATTTGCCGGACGCGTTGAACCCCAAGATCAAGTCCTTGAATTATCTGAACAATATTCTGGTGAAAATCCAGTCCAACCTGGCCGGTGTCGGCGAAGCGATTATGCTGAACTCCCAGGGTTATGTAGCAGAGGGCTCGTCGGATAATATTTTTATCGTCAAACGCGGCGTTGTGTTTACTCCCCCTTGTTATTGCGGTGCCTTGGAGGGTATTACCCGCCTGGCCATTATCGAGCTGTGTGCCAAACACGGCATTCCGCTGAAGGAAGAGCCTTTCACCCTGCATGATGTGTATGTGGCGGATGAGGTGTTCTTTACCGGTACCGCGGCAGAGGTTATTGCCGTCCGCGAGGTGGATGGACGCACTATCGGCGAAGGCAAGGCCGGCCCTGTCACCACCCGCCTGTTGAAGGAGTTCCGCGGCATTGTGGAGCATGACGGCTACAAAATCTAGAAGTCTGAGCACCGAAGCCAATGGTGAATACCTATTCAATGGACAACATTCACTACCGGGATAGGCTTGGCTTGGAAGCTCAAACACGTTTTGTCGGCTTTGTATGATTTGAATTTTCAGGGTAACAATGCCGCCAAAAAACTCGCCCTCAAGCCAACCTATCCCTCCCGTTCATATTGTTGAATAGGTAACACGGTGATGGTCCCGGACCATTTTTTTCCCAAGCCATGCTTTTCCCGTTATAAGACAAACCCTCCTCACCATATGGTGTATGGAGGGTTTTTTCGCAATTCTGGACAGGGGCTGTCTTAGAAACCCGGAAGAGTTTTAAGATTAGTCTCTAAATGGGGGATGTCATTCGCCTAGCGGCTGCATATGATGAAGGGAGTTTATTGGAGAGCGGGTATGTGCAATCCACTGCGGCAAACCGCAAATTTATGTACGGGAGGTTATCCGATTGAAGATTCATATTGTCAAGCAAGGAGATACTCTGTTCGAAATAGCCAAGAAGTACGGCGTCAGCCTGGAGCAGCTGAAGGCAGCCAACCCCCAGATTGCCGATCCGGATCAGATAGCGGTGGGGCAAAAGGTGAAAATTCCCGCAGCTTCCGGTTCTGCCCCTACGCCGCCGGTCGAGTACAAGCACAAGCACACCGTGGCCCAAGGCGACACTCTGTGGAAGATTTCCAAGGCATGGGAGGTGCCGCTGCAGGCGCTGATCAATGCCAACCCCCATCTGAAAAATCCCAGTGTACTGCTCTCGGGGGATACGGTTTACATCCCCAAGGATTCCGGCAGCGGATTCCAGGGAGGGCATGCAGGCTGGTCCGCTTCCATCGGCAAAAAAGCAGCCACCTCCCCCAAGGCAGAGCTGCTGAAGCCCAAAGCAACGGAGCAAAAGCCTGTGGAAGCGCCGCAGCCTGCTCCTGCACCGCCGGTGGTGGAGAAGCCGGTAGAAAAGCCGGTGGAAAAGCCCATCGAGAAGCTTGTCGAGAAGCCGGTGGAAAAGCCGGTTGAAAAGCCCGTGGAAAAGCCGGTGGAAAAGGCTGCCGAGAAGGTGGCCGAAAAAGTAGCGGAGAAGGTTGCAGAAAAACCCGCCTTCCCCAACGCCATATCTCCCGTAACGGAGAAGTCTTCTACGCCTCAATTCCAGTCGCCGAATACAATCGGCAATGTGGCCCCCGAGAATGTGCTGCCCCTGGCGCTGAAGCCTGAGAAGCCTGCTGTGAACCAGCCTATTTCCAGCAACGTGAATCCATTTATGCCGGTGGTGGAAGCGGCACAAACAGCCAAACATGCCCCGTGTCCCCCTTGGCCGGAGCAGCCGTACGGAGGTTACCCGATGCCGCCGCTGCCTGTTTTCCCGCAAGTAACGGCAGGCGCCCAGGATCTGCAGCATCCCTTCTGGCAGATGCCTGTTCCTGCGGTAGAGGCTATGGCTATGTATCCTCCCGGACAGGAGCCCTGCGACCCGGCCGCTGATTGGGCCAACCAGCCGTACCCGGGCTTGGGCAACAATGCGCCACCTGCCGTATCGCCGCTGGCGCAAACACTGCCCTGGGGCCAGGATGACTGCGGCTGCGGAGGGGGCACCATCCCCGGATTGCCCTACGCCATTCAGGACCCGGCAGCCGGACCGGACTGGGGCCCGTCAGTACAGCCCTGGGGGAACCCCGGAGCGGTATCCCCGTGGGCAGGTGTCGGAGTACCCGGCCCTGTATGGCCCGAATTCCCGGCGGCACAGGGGCCGTGGGGAATGCAGCCTGGGGCCGGTTATGGATGGCCGCAGCAGCCTTGCCCTGAGCCAGTGAATCCGTGGGCGATGCAGCCGTATGGGTGGCAGCAGCCCTGCCCCGAGCCGGTCAGCCCGTGGGCTGTGCAGCCGGGAGCGGCCAATGCCCCTTGGATGGAGCAGCCGGGCATGAACAATGCCCCGTGGGCCGTGCAGCCTGCAGCCTATTATCCCTGCCATGAAGCAGCCGTCCATTCCCTGCCCACTGTGGCTACTCCCTACGCCAATCCGTATGCTTTTGCCGTTGACAGCGCGTCCAATCTGCCTGTAAATGCTGCCCCCCATACGGAAGCCATTGCCGTGGAGCCGGCGGCTCAGGCGGTTAAGGGCGTTCCTGTGGCAGGGCGGACCAAACCAACCCTCAAAAAAACAATTGCCAAAAGACCGCAGCAATCCAAATCCTACGGCAACGCCAAAGCGGCTGCTTCTGATCCCGAACCGAAGGGCAGCCAGCCTTGGATTAATTTCTAAACTTGTATAATTCCCCTCCGGAGTGGGAAAGCTAGAAAAAAACTCCGGAAGAAGGGGAATGAAGTGACTTACTCCAACCTGTACAAACAGTTGAAACGTCGGCTGAAGATGAAAAAGCGCTGGCTGTCGCTGGGAGCCTACCTGCTTTTGGCCGGCTTCGCCGTTACAGTTTTGTGGCTGCATCAGGGGGCGGAGGAGCCAAAGCCGGACCATCAGGCGGCAGCAACTGCATTAAATCCGAAGGATATCAGCATAGAGCAGGAAGCGGAAGCAGTCAGCGCCGGGGTATTGGAGTCCATCAGAAACGGCAAAGGCATGCGGGAAGTGGTTCTCCATAAGCAGTATGTATGCGGAGAGGAAACCGTTGAAAGCATGACCATGACTCCGCAGGAAATTCTAAGCTTCTACAAGGAGCATCCCGGCACCCTAGTAAGTGTGGAGGATAGCGGCCGGGTGCAAATGGTGGAGCCGGTGGAGGATCTGTCGCCCCATTGCCGGGAGAATGCCTACTTCGGCATGGATAAGAACGGCAACCTCAGTTTGTTCGAAGGCATACCTGAGCAGGAAAAGGTCATCCGCACCTTCTTCCAGCTGGATGTCCAGCATATGAAGAGCAGCCTGCCCGGTGATGCGGTCAACCAGCTGTACAGCGGAATCCGCGTATCCGATATGGAGGATTACAACTCGGTGTTGTCGACCTTCAGCGAATATGCTTCTTCGCCCTCCGCGCCTGTAGGGGGCAATGCCCAGGGCCATTAAGCCGGCGGGTGTGTTATGTTAAATACGCAAAAAGGCCCCTGTCAGGGGCCTTTTTGCACTGCCAATTCGGTCATCTTTTTGTCCGATAGAATTTTAGAGGGAGGATACCCCTTAATCCGTTTAAACAGCTTGCTGAAATAGAAGATATCTTCAAAGCCGCATTTGTAGGCTGCATCCTTGACGGAAAACTCACCGCTTAGCAGAATATTCTCCGCATTGCTGATCTTCATTTTATTGATATATTCTTTTACGGAAGAGCCGGTATTTTTTTTGAAAAGGGTTCCGAAATAAGCGGTGGTTACGCCGGACATTGTGGCAAGCTCCTCCACCTCAATAGGATTGTGGAGATTGCCGAGGATATACCGGATGCTTTTCTGGATTCTGCTGTCTATGCTTTGCACGTTCACTTTATAATGGAAGCGCTTAAAATAATAGTGAAGAATCATCAATAGCAGCGCGCGGGCTTTGATTTCGAACCCCGGACTCTTTTTCAGCCACACCAGTGTCAGCTCATTATATAAAGATAACAGTTCTTCCGAGACGCCGATATGGGAGACCAACGGAAAAGGAAGCTCAACAAAATTCCCGCGAATATCGTACAATTGGAAATTTACAGCAAAACTCTCCATGGGATTGTCGGCATCCGTCGTTGCGCTGCGCCGGCTGCCTTGGGGTATACAAATGAGATCGCCCTGATTGACTTCGTACTGTTCGCCATTCACCTTATAAAAGGCTCTGCCGCTGGAGAAATAGGATAAATCAATAAAGTTCGTTGTGGCATCCTCGATAATCCAGTTGGGAGTAGAGTGCCTGTTTATGAAATATTCGATTTGCGGATTGATCTCCTTGTAGTCCATAAAAGTCTCCGTTTTCGAAAAAAATACAAAGGACTTATTATCTATCCATGGAGCTTATTATAAGGATTATATATATTGTTATCAATAGCCAATCAACCTGCAGCAAAGAGATTGTCAGAGTGGCAGAGACAGGAAGATCGTCTGCACCGCCGGTGACATACTGCTGAACCAGGTCGAGGCTTATATTCGTTTATCTAATTTGAAGGCGCTTTCAAAATTTGTTGTAAAACATCAAAAGGGGGGATTAAAACAACATCATTGTCGGTGCAGTTGTACAAAATTCCGAATCGAGAAGGAGTAAGCCGAAGATGAACAGTGAAAAACTTCTAACCAACGTCTCCCGTATGCTCGCCGTTATCATGCTGTTCTCCTTATTGGCATTTGCCCCTGTTCCGGCCTCAGCGTCCCAGGCTGGCCAAACTGACGGCGGATCCAATGTGACTCAAGCAGTGTACAACTCAGTGTCTACATCGGTATATGCTGCTGTGTATGCCGAAGAGGATCCTTATTTCCGCCTTGACCCGGGTCCAGGCCAAATGCCTGTAAAGGTTACCGAGCCCACCAATGTCTGGGCCGCGAGAACCCCGCTTGATAACCGTGTTCCCGCCGATTTTGCCGGCGGCACCTTCAAAATGATCCCGTATCCTTTTGCAGATTCCAAAGGCAAGGGGGACGTACTCCAGATCAACTACGCCCATAACGGAAAGAGCACGTTTGGCGGAATAAGTCTCGAATCTCCGTTATCCCCGGCTGTAAATATCCCGGCGGGTTCAACAATTGAGTTTGACGTGTACTATCCCAAAAGCGCGCAAGGCAAATTTATGAGGTGGAGAATCAGAGCCGGCAGCTCTACCGTTGACGCCTATCTGAGGGACTATCAATACAACAACCTTAACCCGGACTGGGTAGGAAGCTATAACAGCGAAACCTGGTTGAAGGCTCACCATAGTATCACCGCCTCAACCGGCAGTTCCTCCAGCTTCGTTCTCGAGCTTCACGGCGAGAATGCCCGTCCCGCGGAAACAGGCATGCTTCTTGTGGCCAATATCCAAATCTCGACACCGGATCCCAACGGCATTCCGCTTCCCAACGTAGTCAATAAGGAAAACCAGAGTGCGGTAGCCCCCTTAAAGAGCCTTTATAACAGGGAAAACGGCCTGTTTATGGTCGGCGCCATCGGAACCGGCACCGTAACGGGCGCCAGAGCCAACCATTACGAAATCTTTGTTGACGGCAACAATCTCAAGGCCGATGGAACCCATCCCCGCGGCCCAAGCTGGCTGAGGAATGCTGCCGGTGAACCTATGAACGGCGCAGCCACCACCCCGGGTTTAGCTGAATACAGCTTCCCGACCGGCTCTTATCAGGCAATCAGAGATTCCGGAACGCCGGGGCAGTACAAGTCCCACGGCCATGTATTGGCATGGTACAACCAGGCCCCAGGATGGATGACGCAGATTATTCCCGCCAACCTTCCCTCCGGGTATACCGGCACAACCAAATTCTACGGACTTGGCAATGGCGTGACCACCACGGTTAAGGTAGACAAGGAAATGGCCAGAAGAGTGCAGTTTAACCATA
>JAEWAA010000280.1 GCA_023391955.1 Bacillota bacterium
GCAGACGGGTTATGCCCGCTTCGATCAGAGCATCGCGGATGCTGTGGCCTTCCTCCCGGAGCTGCTGCACCCGGTCCACAAGCACGATGGCGTTAGTGACCACGACGCCGATGAGCATCAGGAAGCCGATCAGAGAGGTAATATTGATAGATTCATTGGTAATTAATAGAGCTACCAGTCCCCCGATAGCCGCCAGGGGCAGGGAGAACAGAATGGCGAAGGGTGCGCTGCCGTTTCCGAAGGCCAGAACCATAATCAGGTAAACGATAAAGATCGAGGCCAGCATGGCCACCAGCAATTGCTGGAAGCTTTCCGTCATGTCGTCGGTTACGCCCTTAACTTCTGTCCGGACGCCGCCGGGCAGCTCCAGCTTGTTCAGCTCAGCTGTAACCTTGGCGCTGACACCGCCTTTGTCGGCGGAGTTGATCTTGGCGGTGACCTGAACGAACTGAACCTGCTGGTCACGGCTGATGGCTGCCGGAGCTTCAATCTGGTTCACCTTGGCTACTTCATTCAGGGCGACCTTGGCTCCGGTGGGGGCAGTCAGGGTAAAACGGCCGATTTTGTCCACGGAATTTTTGAAGCTGGGATCCAGCATAACCTTGGTTTCGAAGGTGGTATTGTCAAATTTCAGATCGCCGATTTTTTCTTCCGCGAGCCATGTATGTACACCTTGCACGATTTGAGCGGAGGAAAGTCCGTACATTCTTGCTTTGTTCTGGTCAACCGCGATTTCCACTTCCATCTTGGATTCGCTTAAGCTGTCCTTGATGTCGGTCAGCTCAGGGAAGGTTTTCATCTGCTCCTTGACCAGCTTGGCTGCTTCCTGCAGATACAGCATATCGTCGCCCTTCAGCATATAGCTGAAGTCCGTACCTCCGCCGGTGCCGCCCATACTGATCACGGCGCCTTCCGCTTCTGAGCCCGCAGGCAGCATATCACGGATCCGCTTCTTGAAATCCTGGACAACAGCTTTGGTATCCGAGGCGCCGGAAGCTACCGCGAAGAAGGAGCTGCGGTATGAAACCCGGTCGCTGCCTCCGTTATAGCCGATGGAGGATTCCACATATTCAAAGGTAGGCTGACCTGCAGAATCCTTAGCATTCAACATGTCGTTTTCGATTTCCTTAACCTTCTCATTCATGGTTTCGATGGTCGTCTCCCGTGGCATCTTGATGGAGAACTGCATCATTTTATCCGAATCGCTTTCCGGCATGAAGGTCTGGGCCAGGAACGGCAATGTTCCCATAACCGATACGATCAAAAGCAGGATGGACATGCCCACAGTAAGCATACGATGCTTCAGGGACCAAGTCAGTGCTTTTTTGTAGGTAGTGGCTAATTTCCCTGCAGGCGCCTCTGTATGGGTTTTGATGGACCCGCTTTTCAGAACCAGAATTTTGGCCAGCATGGGGATAACCGTCAAAGCAACGACCAGTGATGACAGCAGCGCCACACTCAGGGTGATGGCGAAGGGGCGGAAGATTTCACCCATCACTCCGCTGACAAAGGCAATAGGGGCAAACACACCCACCGTGGTAATGGTGGACGAGGTAATGGCCGAAGCCACCTGAGCCGTCGCCATTTTAATGACTGACTCGTTGCGTTCCTGGGCCTTTTGCAGCTGGCTGAAGATATTCTCAATAACTACGATACTATCATCCACAACCCGCCCGACGGCAATGGCCATACCGCCCAGGGTCATAATATTGAGGGATATCCCCAGTGGGGCCATGACCATGAGTGTGATGAGCATGGATAACGGGATAGATACCAATACGATCAAGGTCATCCGTACGTTCCGCAAGAATAGAAGAATCATAATGGAGGCCAGCAGCGCTCCCAAAATACCTTCCTTCAGCATACCGTTGATCGAGTTCTGAATCTCGGTGGCGCTGTTATAGATCGGCTGGAATTTAATATTGGGATATTCTACCTTCCATTTCTCCATCATTTCGTCGGCTTGAGCGCCAAATTGGACGGCATTGGCATTCTTCGTCTTGTACAGACGTACACCAATCGCCGGTTGGGCATTCAAGCGGGAGTAGAAGGTGGATTCGGTAATGGCCTCGACCTTGGCCACATCCTTGAGCAATACGGTGGAGCCGATTCCCGTGGGAATCTTCATATTTTCCAGACCGTAGATGGTATTCAGATCGCTTTTGACCCGGACCATCTGTTCGTTGCCGTTGAAGTCTACGGTTCCGGCCGGACTTGTCATAAGAGCCGCCTGGATGCTTTGGGACACCTGGGAAGGGGTCAGGCCGTAGTTATTGATGGCATTGCCGTCCAGCTTCATGGTCAGCACCGATTCCTGGTTGCCGATGGAGTCGATGTGGTCGATGCCGTCCATTCCCTTAAAGCCCGGTTCGATGACATCCTTGTACAGCTTGTCAAGCTCCTGCTGGCTCATGCCGTTCTGGGCATACAGCGAGAGGTAATACACCGGCTCCGAGGCAAAGCCGAAGGTGGTGACCTGGGGCTTCTCTGAGCCCGAGGGCAGCTTGACGTTGGAGATCAGGCTTTCCACATCCCGTTTGGCGTCATCGGTTTTCACCGACTGCTCCAGCTCCAGGATAATTTGCGAGAAGTTGTCGCTGGAGTTTGAGCTCAGGTTCTTCAGCCCCTCCATACTGGCAACCGCCTTCTCCAGCGGCTCCGTCACTCCTTCCAGCACATCCTTGGGCGGCGCCATATACATGGTGTTGATCAGCACCACCGGAAACGAAATATCCGGCATGCTTTCCACCTTCAGCGTGGTTGCGGAATAAGCGCCCCCGCCGAAGAGGAGAAGAACAATAATGATGACGGCCGTGATGTTCTTCATGGAAAAATTGGTTAACTTATTCATCCTCACAGCTCCTCCGATAAAATAGCCGGCCACATGGCCGCTGCCTCCCTGTGTTCCTTTTCTCTGATCCCTGTATCTCACGAAGGCACAGGAATGAATTCATTATAGACGCAGAAGGATTTGGAAACATGTGAAATCTGTCATGAAATCAGATGACTGGGGTCATAAGATCGGTCATGGCGGACCTCCGCCGGGTGGAGGGATGGGGGTAGGACGGGGGAGGGATCTATCCTACAACGGG
>JAEWAA010000298.1 GCA_023391955.1 Bacillota bacterium
ATTGCTTCCGCCATCCGGGAGGGAGTGGGAAGCAGCGATTTTGCAGCCCGCTACGGCGGCGAGGAGTTTACGATTGTTTTTACAGACAGGACGCTGGAGGAGGTCCGCCAGGTGCTGGAGGGCATCCGGGAAAATGTGGAGCTTCAGGAGCATCCCGGACTGGAGGGACGGCGGGTGACGATAAGCATCGGGCTCCATCCCTACGGCAAGGGGATGGAGGCGGAGCGCCTGCTGGAGCATGCCGATGCTTACCTGTACCAAGCCAAACGCAAGGGCCGCAACCGGATCTGCGACCATCTCACCGCGGCGGAGGCCTAAGCAGCTTGTCCGGCGGGACAGCGTCTTAGGGAGTTAATCCTCCACACCTTCCATAAAGTCCTCCAAGCTGCGGTTGGCCTTGCTCTGGTTGCACAGGGAGCAGGCGCAGACACAGTTCATCGGGGTGGTATGGCCGCCCCGGGAGCGCGGCAGCAGATGGTCGATGGTATCGCCATACTCGCCGCAGAAATAGCAGGTAAACTGATCGCGCATCAGGATGTAGCGCTTGAATTTCTTGTTGGAATAAAGGCGGCGGATGGTATGGGCGTTGACCACCACGGCAGCGTATTCCTTAACCAGGACGGACGCCGTCTCCAGATCCGTCTCCTGCACCCAGCGCCGTCCCTTGTCCGTATGCCCGCGCATGCGGATTATGCCCTCCCGGGTGGGGCGGAGCACGGAAGCGTCGGGCCCCGGAGGTTTGGGCGGCGGCTCCGGCAAGGGACGCCGGCTGAGCCTGCGCATGGGCACCGAGGAGAGATGCTCCTCTCCAGGCGTACCGGGAGCCGCCGCCGGCGGGCTGCTGGTTGCACCGGCGAGGACGGGGGTGGTCCGTCCCATATCCACGGTTATAAACGGGCTGCTTGCCCCCGGTTCCGTGCTCTCACCCGGTGGAGGACTCTCCTGGCCGGTGAGGCGCCGGAGCTTTTTGGTTTTTTTGCGGCAAGCCCGGCACATGCCGCGGCGGGCGTTCTTGCCGGAGCGTTTGCCTGTCCGCTTCATAAAATGGGACAGCGGCTTATGCATATTGCAGCGTGGACAGAGTCGTTGCGCATCCGCCTCTTCCACGGATTCCGCAGCCAATTCTTCATCTATTGCAGACTGTGGCTCCTGAAGCATGGGGGTACCTTCCTTTTATTATATGGTTATGAATATTCGGATTTGGCTGTTGGCCGCTTGGAGAGCTTTTCCAAGGGGCTTATTTCTATTGTAGCGGATTTTGGCGGCGCGTGCATGTTGCGAATTTCATAGGCCGAGTTGTCATTTCCGCCCTGTTGTCCCCATATGCTTATGGCATAAACCTTGCGAAACCTTAGGAGGGACCGCCTTGAACATGCATGCAGTGGGAGATTTTGACGGAGACGGGATTTGGGAGGCGGCAGCGCTGTCCCGCGCCCAGGACGGGTTATGGCTGACGGTCTACAAATACAGCGGCTGGGGCTGGACGGAAACGGGCCGTTGGCAGTGGCCGGATCTGGCAGTTCAAGCCTTTTATGCAGTGCCGGCTGCTGTCAATGGAAGAAGCGGCCACAATCTGGTGGTAGGCTGGGCGGCGGAGGCGCAGTCCTCCCTGTCAGTGATGGACTGGACGGCGGAGGGGCCTTCCGAGCGGGTGCGGTATGCCCTGTCCGGCGGGGAAACCCCTGCCCCGCGGGCCCCTGTTTTGCTTCCGGCAAGCGTAAACACCACCACCGGGCAATTATGGGGCTACATAGACGCCGGGGGCAAGCTGAGGCTACCTGCCGTCTACGATTATGCGGAGAGCTTCCAGGACAATGGGCTTGCTATCGTGTCCAAAAACGGCAAAAGCGGGATTATCAATACCCGCGGTCAGTTTGTGGTGGAGCCCCGCTTTGACAGCATCGGCATTTTCTCGGAGGGGAGAGCGTCCGTATCGGATGACAAGGGCTCCTATGTCATTGATGAGCAAGGCAGGCGGGTGACGCCGCCAGACAAGGTCTACAGCTATATTCAGCCCTATAGCGAAGGGCGGGCGTTATTCTACCAGACGGGCCAGGGGGAAAACGCCGCATACGGCTATCTGGACCGGGACGGCGCCGAGGTTATTCCGGCCTCCTATATGGAGGGGAATGACTTCGCCAACGGCAAGGCCTTGGTCAAGGTGAAGAATGGACTGTACCGCCTGATCGGACTGAACGGCGAAACTCTGTCGGAGCTGCCCTTTGCCTTCGTGGGCCCGCCCTCGGAGGGGGTAATGGCGTTCCAGGAAACCGATGGCGGCAAATACGGCTACGTGAATGAGCAGGGGGCTGTGGTCATCGCTCCGGCCTTTACGGGAGCACAGCCCTTCCAGGGGGGCCATGCGGTTGTGAATACGGCGGAGGATTACGCCGCCAATTACGGATTTATCGATAAAGCCGGCAAGTTCACCATTCCCGCGGGGTATTCGGACATCCGGCTGCTGGGTCTGGGCCGCGCTGCGCTGGGAAAGCCTATTGATCCCGCCCGGCCGTATATAGGCACCCGCTATGCCATATCGGATCTGAACGGGAACCTCTACTCCAACTTTCAGTTTCTGGCGGTGGAGGACTTTAAGCGGGGGGCCGCTTCCGTCCAGGACGGCAAAAATACGTACTTCATCGGCCCTGACGGCAAACGGATTACCCGGCTTCCCCTTGTCCCGGGCAGCGGCACGTTGTCCTTCGAGGACGGCCTGATCCGGGCCCAGGTGGACAACCGGCTGTCTTATCTGACCCAGTCCGGCCGGCTGGTGTGGACTCAGAATACGGTGATCCCGCTTACGCCCCCTTACCGGGTGAGGGAGCTCAAGTACAAACCGAATAAGGATTATCTGGTGTATTATCCCCAGGTGGATGGCATCACGCCGCCTTCTGTGCGGGAGCAGGTGAACCGGCGGCTGGCGGAGCTCTCCAAGGTGAAGCCCGTTCCGTCGGGCCAGCAGCTGGAATCCTCCTACACCGGGGACTTCCAGGTGATGTTCTACCGCGGCCGCCTTCTTCAGCTGCTGCTGGAGGGATATGACTATCCCTTCGGGGCCGCCCACGGCATGCCCTCCCGGGTATATCCGCCGGTGGATCTGGGCTCGGGCCGGTTCTATGAGCTGAAGGATCTGTTCAAGCCGGACAGCAATTATCTCCAGGTGCTCAGCGCCATTGTGAAAAAGCAGATCGACAGCGGCGCATATCCCTATGTCTGGCCGGACAATTACAAGGGCATTACAGCTGACCAGCTGTTCTATGTAACGGAGAACGACCTCCACCTGTTGTTTACGCCTTATGAGATTGCCCCTTATGCGGCAGGCTTCCCTGAATTCAAGATTCCGTTTACGGAGCTGGACCCGATTCTGGACAAAACCGGCGCCTTCTGGCGCTCCTTTCACCCGTAAACCCGGGCAGCCAGCCCTGCCAAACATCCGCACGGGTAACCCCCGGCACAGCGCGGCATCCTAACCCCATCACATTCCGGGGAGGACTGATGCTGCCCATGGGGACCCAAGCCAGTGAAAACAAGCGGGCTGTGCTTAGCGGGAAGGACTATGTATTTTTGGATGGTCGCTGGAGGCATAAAGGGGGCGGCCCCGCCTTCTCCGATTTCCCCGTCCAAGTGTTGGGGGAAACGGAGTTTGCCGAGTCGCTGGACCGTTATGTCTCTGCTGTTTCCCGGAAGGTGAATGAAGCCCATTTGGGCAAAAAGCTGTTTGTGTTTAAGCCATAATGTGATTGGTCCGGCCGTCCTCCGCGCGGCCGGTTTTTTTCGGTCACGCATTGCCAGCCGCCCCGGCAGGCTGTAAAATAGGAACAAATGTTTGAAAATTCAACTGGGCGAAGGGAATGGATCCGATGAAAATGGCATTGCTGATTGTGGATATGCAGCTGGCTTATTTGGGGGATTGTGTAAAGGAAAGCGGGGCGGAGGCTGCCTGCGAATATATCAATTACGTCTCGGAGAAGTTCCGTGCCAAGGGCCATTGTGTGGTGCATGTGAAGCATGTTGATCCGGGCGAGTCCAAGGAGGATCTGGGCTGCGAAATCATTCCCCAGGTGAAGATCGGGCCGGAGGATCATACGGTCTGGAAAAGCTTCAACAACGCCTTCTGGCAAACCGGCCTGGAGGAGCTGCTGCGCCGGGAAAAGGTGGACCTGGTCATCGTATCCGGCTATTCCGCGGAATACTGCGTCACCTTCACCTATGGCGGAGGAACGGAGCGGGGCTTTAAAACGGTCATGCTCCAAAAAGGGATTGTCAGCAGAAACCCATTGGTGGTGCCTGAGGTGACCCGGGACCGGAATATGATTTCGTATCCGGCCATTGACGCCATTCTGGAAGCACAGTGAGTATTCCCGTCTCCGTCCGCGGCTTAGCCGAATATGCCTTCCGGGCGGGAAGCATTGACGGGAGCTTCCGGGCAAGCACACCTCTGGCGGAAGGGACTCGCATTCATAAGGCGGTCCAGGCGGAATACGGCTCCGCAGACCGGACAGAGGTGTTCTTGTCAGGGGAATTTCCATACGAGGAGCTGCAGTTTGTGTTGGAGGGGCGCTGTGACGGCCTGCGGCAGGACGAGGAAGGGGCCTTTATCGAGGAGATCAAATCCACCGCCTCAGCGCTGGAGAGTCCGGCCATTCAAGCAGGTTTGCCTGTGCATTGGGCCCAGGCCTGCTGCTATGCCTGTCTCTACACACGGCAGGAAGGACTTGAAGGGATCCGGGTCCGTCTTCTGTATGTGCAAACCGGCTCGGATCAGCGCCATGCTATTACGCGGCGGTTATCCTCCGGAGAGCTGGAGGAGGCGGTTGCCGGAATGCTCGCCGTGTATGCCCCGTTTGCCCGGATGGGCGCCGCCCATATAGCCCTGCGCGGGCCCAGTATCAAATCGCTGCCCTTCCCCTATGAGGGTTACCGTCCCGGCCAGCGCAAGCTGGCTGGTGCGGTATATCAAGCCATAACCGAAGGGCGGAAGCTGTTTGTCCGCGCGCCTACCGGCACGGGCAAAACCATGTCCACCCTGTTTCCCGCTGTCAAGGCCGTTGGGGAAGGAGTGGCGGAGCGGGTGATGTATGTAACCGCCCGGACCACCGGGCGTGCCGCCGCCGAGGAGGCCTTCGGCCTGATGGACAAGCAGGGGCTGGTTTTCCGCCGGGTGACGCTGACCGCCAAGGAGAAGATCTGCTTCCAGGAGGAGGTCCGCTGCACTCCGGAGGCCTGCCCGTATGCGGAGGGGCACTATGACAGAGTGAACGCGGCCATGCTGGATCTGCTGGGCCATGAAACAGCCATCACCCGCCAGGTGGTGGAGCAGTATGCCAGAAAGCACCGGGTATGCCCCTTTGAGTTTTCTCTCGATGCCGCTTACGAATCGGATGCCATGATCGGCGACTATAACTACGTGTTTGATCCTGTTGTGGCACTGAAACGGATAGGGGATGCGGACCGCAAGAAGACGGTGGTGCTGGCGGATGAGGCCCATAATCTGCCTGACCGGGCCAGGGAGATGTATTCCGCTGCCCTGGACAAGTCCGCGTTTCTCCAACTGTCACGCAGCTTCAAAAGCGCCGCGGGTCTGTACCGGGCCGCCCGGGGCATCAACGCCTGGTTTATTGCCATGCGCAAACAACTCCAGAACGGGGGCAGCCCCCGCCTGGCGGCTCCTCCAGAGGAGCTGGCTCCCCTCCTGGAGGAATTCCGGCAGCAGGCGGAGGCTGTGCTCGCATCCGGCGTCCAGGCGGGCGGACCCGGGGACAGCTTGCTGGCCGATGCCTATTATGCGGTGCTGGGGTATCTCCGTGTAGCCGAAGGGTTCGGCGAGGAATACGCCGTTTTTCTGGAAGAGGAACGGCAGGAGCTGCGCCTGCGGCTTTTTTGCCTGAATCCCTCCCGGCTGCTGGAGCAGGCGGGCAAAAGCTACCGCAGCCATGTGTTTTTCTCCGCCACTCTGGCGCCGATCCGCTTCTATCAGGAGCTCTTGGGCGGGAGCGGAGAGGATTATGGGCTTGCGGTCCCCTCACCCTTCCGGAGAGAGCAGCTGCGGGTGCTGCATGCCCCCGTCTCCATCCGCTACCGGGACCGGGAGCAGAATATCGGTCCCGTCGCCGGGCTGATCGATGTCCTGCTCCGGGAGCAGCCTGGCAATGCGATCATCTTCTTTTCCTCCTATGACTATATGCGCAAGGTGCATGCCCGGTTTATGGAGGCGTTTCCTGCCCTCCGTTACCAGGTGCTGCTGCAGGAGGCGGGGATGGCGGAGGAGGAGCGGGAGGCGTTTCTCGCCTGCTTTCGGGCGGATGCAGAGACCCCTGTATTGGCGTTTGCGGTGCTGGGGGGCATTTTTGCCGAGGGGGTCGATTTGCCCGGGGACAGGCTGAAGGCGGTAGCCGTCATCGGAACTGGGCTGCCGCAGGTTGGGCTTACGCGCAATCTGATCCGGGAATATTATGACCGCAGCGGCCGCGACGGCTTCCAATATGCTTATGTGTACCCCGGGATGGGCAAGGTGCTCCAGGCAGGAGGCCGATTGATCCGCTCCGAGGCGGACACCGGGACGCTGCTTCTGGCGGATGACCGGTACCGGATGCCGCCTTATTGGGACCTGCTCCCGGAGGAATGGAAGCCGCCGGAGCCCCTTAAGCTTCCCTCTGATTGGGGAAATCAGGAAGGTTGAATTCCGCCTCTTTGTGCCATATTACCCTTGTCGGAGATTTGATTATTAGGGCAAGGGGTGAACAGCATGAGGCGTTTATTGGCGGCTGCCGCTGCGGCGGCCATCTTGGCAGGAGTGCCCCAGGCAGCGTATGCCGCAGACCATAGTGCGGATATCGTGCAGCAGCAGGAAAACAGCGGCAAAACCTATAACTTCGGCTTCTACAAAAGCAAAAACGGACAGCTTCCCTCCATCGCCCGGGAAGGCTTCATGGAAATGCTGAAGCGGCATAACGCCATCTTTTTGGGCAACACGGAGGAAAAGGAGCTTTACCTGACCTTTGACAACGGATACGAGAACGGATTTACGCCGGGGATCCTGGATGTGCTGAAGGAAAAGCAGGTGCCTGCGGCTTTTTTCGTCACCGGCCATTATATTAAGGATCAGCCGGAGCTGATCAAGCGGATGGCTTCGGAGGGGCATGCAGTGGGGAACCATTCCTGGAGCCATCCTGATATGAGCACACTGGGCGCGGCCCGCATAACTGAGGAGCTGGAGAAGGTGCGTTCCGGGGTGGAAGCACTGACCGGCCAGAGGGATATGAAGTATCTGCGTCCGCCCCGCGGGATTTTCAGTGAACGGGTGCTGAAGGAATGTGCGGATCAGGGCTATACCAGTGTTTTCTGGTCCATCGCCTACAAGGATTGGGAGACGGATAAGCAGAAGGGGGCAGATTATGCCTATAACCGGGTTATGGAGCAGCTCCACCCCGGGGCGGTACTCCTTCTCCATTCCGTTTCCAAGGACAACGCCCAGGCGCTGGGCAGGATTATTGATGAAGCCCGGCAGCAGGGCTACACCTTCAAGCATCTGGACCAGCTGACCGTCCGGACTTACCGGTAAACAATAGCTGCAAAGTGAAAGTCCCTGCTCCGCTTTTATGGCGAGGTCAGGGACTTTTAGCTTCTTTTGTATAGCGGCTGATGTTTTTGAAGAACAGCACACAGAAGCTGCGGGTGGCAAAAAACGTCACCAAAAGCGCCAGCCAGGTGGACCACCAATGCCAATGAACATACCGCACCAGCTCTGTGTACCTTTCCAGTAGAACCTCGGGGATGGTCAGACCGGTGCAAAATGCTGCGTAATACAGGAATTTCCGCAGCCGGCTGCTCTCTACCGGATAATACGCATTGAACACGGCGCATATAACCGGATAGGCCATATATTCGTAGGTGAAGCTGGTCCGGTTAACCTTGGCCAGCTCCCGGACCGGATATTCCAGGAATCCGTATTCCACCGCAACCAGACCGAGCAGGTAGGTGATGGATTGTTTAAACAGGTATGCAATCAAAGCCAGTCTTCTTTTGGTCCGGGGGATAAAGAATAGCAGCAAGAAGGAAAGCACCCAGACACCCAACAGAATCCAATAATCCAGTCTCATGCTCATACAATCCTCTCCTCCGCCTTCAGATAACCCGGGCCCCGGAAGAGCCATTTGGTTACGCCTATGGGAATGAGGAAGATGACGAGCATCGTCACCCAATCCAGCAGCAAATTGTAGTGATAGGCAACAATCAGCTGTGTATAGTGCATCAGCGCCAGCCGTAGGATGATTACTCCTGTGGGCCATATAAGAATATATATGGTTTTTTTCCAGAAGGAGCCCCGCGGCTCGAACAGGATGCAAAAACCGACAACGGCAGGATAAAGGAGATATTGCAGGGTGAAGCCAACGTCAGTTGCTCTCGGGAACTCCCGGACCGGATAATCGAACATTCCCAGCTGGCAGTGGAGGAGGACATTCAGCCAGGTCAGGTTTTGGGCCATCAGATATCCTGCGGCAAACCGGTGCCAGGTGCTTCGTTTCACCAGCAGTCCAATGGCTGCAAGGACAAGGATCCAGACAGCTATCAGAATCACGCGTTCTTTAATCATGGCTGGGTCTCTCTCTTGAAAAAGATAGGTGTACACCTTAGGGCGGCGTATCATGCAACCCGTTGAGTTTGCACATACACCCTAGTATAACCCGGGGATGCCACTCCATACCCGGACGGGCAAAGGTGAACCCTAATCCTTTTGCAGAGGAAAGCAGGAATTTCCCGGCGGGGAAAAGAAGTAAATGAATTGACGGAGTCCCATAAAGTTGGTATGATCTAAATTATTACAATACCGACTTGAATACTTGGTATAATGATCTGTTTTATTGTTGAATCCGCTTGCCGCTGTCAGAGCCTTGCCACTCCACAAAAACCGGGAGGAATTAACCATGTCGCAAGAACGCCAACTGCAGCCTGAAACTCTGGCTATCCATGCGGGGCAAACCATTGACCCCACCACCTTGTCCCGTGC
>JAEWAA010000345.1 GCA_023391955.1 Bacillota bacterium
GCATCAGATTGGTCAGCACGAAGGTGTAGGCGGGGTGAATCACCGACGACTCCACAGGCTTGGCCTCATACAGCACCCGCCCCGCATGGTCCTCCACCCGGATCACGGCCATAGGCTCCGCCCGCACCCCGCCGTTGGCCAGGACCCCGTAGGCCGAGGCCATTTCGAAGGGGCTGACCGGGGAGGTGCCCAACGCAAGAGAAGGGAGCGCGGACAACGGTGCGGTAATGCCCAGCCTGCGGGCCATGTCCACGGTTTTCTCCGGGGTGACAGCCATGATGGTGCTGACGGCGTAGATGTTGTCGGATTTCATGATGGCCCGGCGCATGTCGATATCCGTATTGTCGTAGATATTGTCATAATTGCTGGGGGAATAGGTTTTGCGCCCCTGGTCATAGGTAAACACTGTAGGTTCGCTTTTGTATGTGGTTAAGGGTGATATATTCTCCGACAGGGCCGCCAGATAGATCAGCGGCTTGAAGGCGGAGCCCGGCTGCCGGGTGGTGGCGAAAACCCGGTTGAACTGGTTTTCCTTGAAGTCCTTGCCGCCCACCATAGCCTTGATGTAGCCGTTCCGGGGATCGATGGCGATCAGCGCAGCCTGCAGCTCGGAATCCGCAGGGATTTCCGCAGCCACCGCCTCCTCGGCAACTTTCTGGGCCCGCAGGTCAAGGGTGGTGTAAATTTTCAGCCCGCCCGCCTCGTACTGATCCTCCGTCATGTTGAGCTTATCCAGCACCACATTTTTTACATATTCCTGAAAGTAAGGCGCCTCGGAGACGGTATTGGTTTGCCGGGGCACAATGGTCAGCGCTTCCCGGTGGGCGGCTTCCGCCTGCTCCGGGGTAATAATGCCTTCCTCCGCCATGGCGTTCAGAATCACCTTCTGGCGGTCCTTGGCATTCTGCATGTTTAAATAAGGAGAGTAGTATTTGGCCCCCTTTGGAACACCAGCCATCATGGCCGCTTCTGCCAGATCCAGGTCCTTGGCATCCTTGCCGAAGAACATTTTGGCGGCGGCTTGAACACCGTAGGTGGAGTGGCCGAAGTACACCTGGTTTAAATACTGCTCCAGAATGTCGTCCTTGGACAGCCGCATTTCCAGATGAAGGGCATAAAATGCCTCCTTGATTTTCCGGGACCAGGTGCGGTCATGGCTCAGATACAGATTGCGGGCCAGCTGCTGGGTCAGCGTACTGGCGCCCTGCTCCATGGACATGGTTTTGATATCCTGAACGGCTGCCCGGGCCAAACCCTTGGGGTCGATGCCCAGATGGCTGTAGAAGCGCCGGTCTTCCACGGACAGCACCGCTTGGATCAGATAAGGGGAAACCTCCGACAGACTCACAACCTCGCGGTTTTGGCCGGAGTGGAAGGTGTCGATGAGATTGCCCTGCATATCGAGAATCTGGGAGTTCTGGGAAACAGTGACCGCAGGCAAAGCCTGGGAACGCAGGTACAGAAGGGTCAGGCCCCCCAGCAGGATGCCGATTACGGTCAGGGACAGGAACAGGGACAACATCCGCTTTGCGCCGCGGGTAAAACGGTTGCCCTTCTGACGTCTCCTGGATTCCCTGCGTTCTTCTGCCATGTGTGGTCACCTCTTTGATCTTTTAGTAACCAGTATGGAAAAATCCGGGCGGAGGTATTCAGTCACGGCCAGAAGGGGACAAATAAATTTACCGGAGGAGGGGCAGCCGCAACAACAGCAAAACAGCCTGCCGCAGGAACGGCAGACTGTCTGAAGGAAAACGATACGTGGCAGGGATGGCGCCTTTACTGCCGGTGGACCTTGCGGAAGGCGCTGGGGGTGACCCCCTCCTGCTGCTTGAACAGCTTGATGAAATAGCTGGCATGCTCATAGCCCACCGCCCGGGCGATATCCTTCACATCCACGTCGGGATGCCGCAGCAGAAGCTCCTTGGCCCGCCTCAGGCGGAACCGGTTGATGTATTCGAAGGGGCGCAGGCCGAAGCTCTTTTGGAACAGATGGCAGGTGTATTGCGGGGAAATCCGCAGCTGGGACGACAGAGTCTCCAGGGTCAGCGGCTCCATAAAATGCTCGTCGATATAGGACAAAGCCGGCATCAGCTGCTCGTAATGCTCCGTACGGGAGCGCATATCCGGGGTGCTGGAGTACATGAACAGGTCCAGAACGATGGCATAGATCAGCGCAGAGCAGCGGATATACCGGGAAGGGTCCTTGGACTGCAGCAATTCATTGGCCTCCAGAAGCTTCTGGAGCACGATATCCGGATGGGACAGCTGGAGCACCGCCGAGGCGTTCATCTTCAGAGAGGCCAGCATTCCCTCCGCTTGGACGCCATTGAAGGAAATCCACCGGGTCGCCCAAGGCTCCCGCACCGCATAATAATGATGCTTGCGGTTAGGATAAAGCAGCATCCCCTGACCGGCTGATACAGCAAACCGTTTGCCCTCCGTCTCCAGAATCCCTTCACCGGAGATGCATTGAATCCATTGAAAGTCGGGGAAACCGCCTTCTCGGAGCATATTATCCTGGTGCTCCCAGCCGCCAGCGCTGGTTACAAAAAAGGGCAATTTCAGCTCCGTATCCGTCAGCACCACAAAAATATTATGATCCATGACTTTTCTCCTATATGACACTCAAATTTTTATATATGCATGAAAATTCTTAGGTTGAATTCAAGTCAAAAGGGCTATATGCTTTTAATATAATCACACTTTTATGCTTTGGCAATGCAATTCGCCGGCTCTTTCAAATCATTCGTTGTTTTACCCGGATTTTTGTCCTATGATCCAGGTAAACGCTTACACAAATTGCCCGCAAGTGGCAGGGAGGCGCATTATGGTACAAAAGAAAACAGGAGGCTTCACCCTTCCCGGAGAATCCGGCTACGAAGCCTTAACTCTTGAATTGGCGAAAAAGTGGGGAGCCGATGTCATCCGCGACAGCGACGGCACCGCCTTGTCCGATGAAATTCTGAACGCAGGCTACGATATTTATTCGACCATCTGTATTATCCGTGACCACAATGACTGGGCGAAGCAAAACCCGGACAAGCTCCAGCAGACCTTCCTGATGACCCAGCCGGTTGTGGCTGAAGCAGACAGCCTGACGATCCCGCTGATGAAGGATTTCTTCGCCGAGCAGTTCGCCGTGAATGAATCCCCTGAATCCATAGCCTACTGGCAGGTCTTCGACCGCACCTCCGGGGCAGAGCTTCCCCGCAGCCAGTGGACCTATGACAGCGCATCGCAAAGTGTCGCTCTGACCGGCGTAACCAAGTGGCATGCCTATACCGTCAACTTCATGGCCTTCCGGATTTGGGAAGAAATCTCCATGTACAATCATACCACAAACAATTGGAACAAAGAGCATCTGATGCAGATCGATCCCATTCATACCGAAACCCAGGAGTATATGCTGAACTGGCTGGACGAGTGGTGCGTGAACCATCCTTCTACCAACGTCATCCGGTTTACCTCCATGTTCTACAACTTCGTGTGGATCTGGGGCTCCGATGAGAAGAACCGCCATCTGTTCACGGATTGGGCGTCCTATGACTTTACCGTCAGCCCCCGGGCATTGGATCTGTTCGCCGAGAAATACGGCTACCGCATCACCTCCGAGGACTTCATCAACAAGGGCAAGCTCCGGGTCACCCATGCGGTTCCGGATCAGCGCAAGCTGGACTGGATGGCGTTTATCAACGATTTTGTCATTGAATTTGGCAAAAAGCTGATTGATATCGCCCACAAGTACAACAAGCTGGCTTATGTTTTCTATGACGACAGCTGGGTTGGCATTGAGCCGTATAACGGTAGATTCGCCGAATTTGGCTTTGACGGCATTATTAAGTGCGTATTCTCCGGCTTCGAGGCACGTCTGGGCTCGGGAGTGGAAGGGGTCGCCACCCACGAGCTGCGGCTGCATCCGTACCTGTTCCCCGTAGGGCTTGGCGGACTGCCTACCTTCATGGAAGGCGGCAACCCGACGCTGGATGCCAAGAACTTCTGGAACAGCATCCGCCGCGCATTGCTGCGGGCTCCGGTGGACCGGATCGGCCTGGGCGGTTACCTGCACCTGGTTGAGCCGTACCCGGATTTCTGCGACTATATCGAAAAGATTGCCGACGAGTTCCG
>JAEWAA010000366.1 GCA_023391955.1 Bacillota bacterium
ATATCCAACTCTTGCCCCAAAGTGACGATGGATTCCTTTTGGCTGATGGAATTGCGCAGGAGAAACCCGAGGGATTCCACCATCCGGGAAATTTGCACCTGTCCCCCCATTTTGGCCTCCCAATTGATGGATTCCAGGGTGTTGTACAAAAAATGCGGATTGATCTGGGCCTGCAGCGCCTTAAATTGAGTTTCCTTAATGGTCAGCTGTTTGGCGTAATTTTCGTGGATCAGCTCGTCAATCTGCTGGATCATGATCCGGAAGGTCCGGTGCAGCTGCCCGATCTCATCCTTGTTCAGGTTGTTGCCCGCCGTCAGATCAGCAATACCCTCCGTGGAGAAATCCCCCTTCTGCACCTGCTTCATCCTGCCGATGAGCTCCTCGATGGGGCCGGTTATCCCCTGGGCCACCCGGAAGGCCACCAGAATGATCACGAACATGCTGGCGGAAAAAACCGCGATCAGCAAATTCTTCATCCATGAAATCCGCTCGAATATGGTATCAAAGGGAATGATGCTGGAGTAAATCCAGCCGGTATAACCGGAAATCATCTGGGACACAAAGATTTTGTGACCGTTTTCATTCCGCACCTCATAATCGTGGGTCAAAGGCGTATGAAGATAGTCCCGCTGGGACCCTACCAAGGAGTCCTTTCCGGAAAAAATCAGTCCCTTGTCCGTGGAAATTAATAGCTCGCCGGAAGCCAGCTCCGATCCGGCTGCGATGTCATGAACAATCTCGTTCATGCGGATGCGGACCACCAGCACGCCTAGGGTTTCCAGGTCCAGCCTCAGATTGGAGTTATAGGAACGGATGAGCCGGGTCGCCACCAGGTACGGATCCCCTTGCATGGATATCATCCAACGCAGCCCGCCTTCTCCTTCGTTGGCTTCGTTCCAAATGCCGCGTTTGTATTCCTCTGTCCAGACCGCTTCCCGGCCGGCGGAAATAATATTGCCCGACAAATCCATTATGTCAGCCGTGGCGACATATTTTTCGGACCCGGCGAATTGGACCAGGCGGAGGATCATGTCATCGCGGATTTTGTGGCGCTCGTAATTCATTTCGGAGGGATCCGCCCTCAGCGCATTCAGCTTGCTTTGGATGGTGGGGTCAGTAGCAATATTGAAGCTGGTATTTTCAATGCCTCTCAGCTCATTCTCAATGCTGTTGGCCGTCAGATTCAGCACCTGTGAGGACCGTTCATAAATCTGCCGGTCATAAATGGAATAGGCATACTGAAGCACGCCATAGGTCAGCATGATGCAGCCTATCATAATGGAGAACAGCATAATGAACAGCTTCAGCTTAATCCGCAGATTACGGTAGAATTGTGTGACGGAATGGAATAGCCTTCTCATGATCCACCCCTTTTCCGGATGCTTATCCATAGATATTCCCATTTTCATTATACCGGAACCATACGGCTGTCCAAAGGGAAAAAGCAGTGCCGATTGTTAAAAAAGCCGACTCGGAGCATCCGGATGGATGTCGAGCGGCTTGAATTGTGGCCGTGGGGCGGGCCAGCAAAATATTCGTTTGTCACCAACCGATGACGGAGCCGTCGCTGCGCGGGTCTGTTCCCCCCGACAAGCAGCCGTTTTCCATGATGCGGATGGCTTGGGCATGGCCCATCAGCCCGTCGACAGGCTTCACTATTTTCACCTGATGTCCCGCCTGCCTCAGCTTGTCGATGGTATCACCCGTTATCCGTTTTTCCAGCCTCAGCTCTGTAGCCGGTTCTCCCCGGGTTCTTCCCCACACCCAACGGGGCTCAAGAATCGCCTCTTGGGGATCCATCCCGTAATCAATCATCCGGGTGAGGATCGCTGTTTGGGTTTGCGCTTGGCCGTCGCCCCCCTGGGCACCGTACAGGATAGCCGGTTTTCCTTCCCACAGAGCCATTGCGGGCATCAGGGAATGGAGGCTGCGTTTCCCCGGCTCCAGGGTGTTAGGATGCTGCGGGTCCAAGTTGAACTGGGCACCCTGGTTATGCAGCAGGATACCCGTATCCCCGGCCATCACCAGAGAACCAAATTCAACAGCAAGTCCCTGCATGAAGGACACCGCGTTGCCATCCTTGTCCGTCACAGCCGCATAAACCGAATCCTCCGCCAAGGCGTTGGGCTTCAGGTCTGCCGCATGATTCTTGCCAATGCCGGTAAATTGGGTAAGCCCATAATCCTTGGACAGCAGCTTCTCCAATGGAACGGATTTGAATCCGGGGTCGGTGAGATAGAGGTCCCGTTCCCGGATGCCTGCCTTTACGGCTTCCGCCAATAGATGATAATACTCGTATGAGCCATGAGGAACAGCGCTTATGTCCTTGTGTTCAAGAATATGGAGCGCTAGAATCCCGGCAATCCCCTGAGAGTTGGGCGGAGCCTGGCAGATCTCATAACCTCTGTAGCTGCCGGTGACAGGTGTAGTCCACTCCCCGCTATGGGCGGCGAAATCCTCCATGGTCAGCAGACCACCTTGGGTCTGCAAGGATTCCGTTATGGTCCGGGCCAGCTCACCTTGATAAAAAGTCTCTATCCCGTCTGCCGCCAGCTTCCGCAGGCTTTCCCCCAGCTGGCGCTGAACCAGCCTCGTGCCGGCCTGGGGAATCTTCCCGCCGGGCAGGTAAACCCGGGCTGTGCCGCTGTGCATGGACAGCATCAGCGCCCGTTCCGCCAGCGCCCCATGCAAATGCGGAGCCACAGGCATACCATTAACAGCGTAACCGATGGCCGGCTCCAGCACCTCCGCCAGCGTCATGGTGCCGTACTCCCGGAGCAACGCCTGCCAGCTGTCCACCATTCCCGGCACCGTTAAGGCGCTTTTGGGGCCTTGGGAGGGAATAAGGGTCTGCCCGGCAAACTGCTCGCGGGTAACCAAATGGCCGGAACGGCCGCTTGCATTGTACACCCGGGGAGCTCCGTCTCCCCGGGAATAGGTCATCCAAAAAGCGTCTCCGCCCAACCCGGCCAGATGCGGATACACCACCGCCAGACAGGCGCTTACAGCCACAGCAGCATCAAACGCATTGCCGCCCCGCATGAGCATCTTCGCTCCGGCGGCAGAGGCCAGATGATGAGGACTTACAACCATCGCTTCCGTGCCCGACACAGCTTTAAGGCTCATCATTTGACCCACTCCTTGCTATATTTCTTATTTAAAATAATAATCGTTGTTCAAGTTTTTTTCATCTTTTTAAGG
>JAEWAA010000426.1 GCA_023391955.1 Bacillota bacterium
GACCCAACTCGCTCCCGGTTACCGCTCACTGCCCTCACTCCCCGCTTACTCCTCGACAACCCGCACCTCGTTATTGTCCAACGAAGCGATCCGCGCCAGGGATTCCACCCGGTAGCCGGCGGCGGAGAGCTTGTCCGCTCCCTGCTGGAAGGACTTCTCGATCACGATGCCGATGCCCGCCACCACAGCGCCTGCCTGCTCGGCGATCCGGGCCAGCCCGAAGGCCGCTTCTCCATGCGCCAGGAAATCGTCCAGAATCAGCACCCGGTCCCCGGGTTTGATGAATTTCTTGGCGATGGTAATCTCGTTTTTCTCCTGCTTGGTGAAGGAGAACACCTCTTGTACGTAGATATCGTCACGGAGGGTCAGCGATTTCTGCTTCCGGGCAAAAATCATCGGCACCTCCATCACCAGGGCAGTCATGATTGCTGGTGCAATACCGGAGGATTCGATGGTCAGAATCCGGTTCACACCCTCATTCGCAAAACGGCGGGCAAACTCCCTGCCCATCTCCATCATCAGCTGCGGGTCCATTTGATGGTTCAAGAAGGAATCCACCTTCAGGACCTGGCCGGACAGCACGATGCCTTCTTTCATAATCTTTTGCTTCAGCAGCTCCATTGCGGCTTTCTCCCTTCCAGCACTCGAATTCAATAAACAAAAACACTCCAAAACGCAGCCCCTCCGGGACAACGCAATCGAGTGTCGGATAAACGCGGCTTTCCATCCGTATTACTTGATAGTCCCGGCGCACCACAAACGCAAAACACGCGGCGGCGAACAGGCTCCCCTCTAAACGGACAGACACGTAAACACTCGTAGTCGGGACATTTCCGGTGCCCCGGTAGAAACTTGCAGGCCAATTCCTGCTATTATACGAGAACATATGAAAGGATCAGGTACATTTGCGATTATACAATAGAATAGCCGCGCAGAAAAAGAGGGTTCATGGCGAATTTGCGAAAAAGAAAGAAAAGGACAGGCTGCTTGAGCCTGTCCTTGTGCTGCATGGGTGCTGGAAGGGTAGGGAAAAGTGCCGGAACTAGGGTCTGGTTTCCGCTCATCTACCGGTGAGAAGACAGCCCCTAGTGCTTTTTCAGATCCAGCTGGTCGGTTTCGGATTGGGCTGCCCGGGCCTGGGCCTTGCCTAGGCCGCTCCGGTCCGCCTTGGATTGGAGGGCGGAGGCTTCACGCTTCCGTTTGGATGGATAAATGCCGTTTGCCATAGGGAACATGCTCCTTTCGAAGATGGTGTCCGAATCAATCCCCTTTATCGTGGCCCTTCTCCTTGAACCGGTCGGGATAAGTGATCTCCTCCCGGAAGCGGGGGTCCACGGCGATGCCGGTATGGGTGTCATGGGCCAGGCCTACCAGCTTCCAGGTTGAGGTGCCCAGCTGCGGGTCCGCAGGGAACAGCTCGCCGCGGTTGAAGTACGCCTCCCGGCCCCATTCGTTCTCATACACACCGTCCGTCTCTACCGGCTCCCCGGACATGGGGTCCATACGCTTTTGCTCTGACAAGGGACATTCCTCCTGCTTCGCGTCATATTCGTCGGTGCGGCTCAGCCGGCCCTGGCAGGACCGGCTCCTGAAGCCCGAGCACAAAACACAGCTCTGGCGCTTCCATGGTTATTTTCCGCTGGCGGCAGGTTTTCTATACAGCAGTCCGCTTCCAGAGGCGCCGCGGCCGCTGCATCTTACACGTAAGGCGGATCCCATGCCTTCTTGCTCCAATAAAGCCTCTCCCGCATGATCCGGAGGTCCGGGTCCAGCTTCACATCCACCCCGAAGGGGAGCTTGCTGTTATGCCAAAACCGGACGTCCCGCCATTGCACCAGGAAGCCGTCCTGGCCTTCGGAGATGCTGACATGCACCTTCTCGGCAAAACCAAGGAAGGTCCGCACGCTGTCTCCTCCCAAGGTGGCCTCAACGGCGGGATGGCCGTTTCCCTTGGGGTATGCACCCTCCAGCACCGCGCGGCCCCGGAGGAGTGAGCCGGTCCGGTATTCCTGCTCGGTCTCCAGCAGGAACTGTCCCCAGCCCCAGATGAGGCCTGGGACCAGTTGGACCGATGCCGCTTCCGCCTCGTACTCCGACCGGATGCGCCGCAGGAGCCGGCGTTGGTACAGCATACGGAGCAAGACATAGACGCATGAGGCGGCGTATATAACGGGGAGGACGGCGGCCGCTCTCCAGTCCGCAAGCAGCCAGCCCGCCAGTCCTGCTGCGTGCAGGGTAAACAGGAACGGATCGAAGAGGGGCAGAATGTCCAGATGGTGCCAGCGGCGGTTTAAGGGGCGGAAGCATTGCACCCCGTACACATTGAGCCAATCCAGAAACACATGGAGCACCACGGCTCCGAAGGTCCACAGGTAAAGCAGCCAGAAGGATTCCAACACTCCGAAGGCCCAGGCCGCCGGGAGGGCGATAAGGGCGGGCCAGATGCCAAGCGCAGGCAGGGAATGGGTGACGCCCCGGTGATAGCGCAGGTAATGGCGGTAGCTCTTCAGGCGGACGATGGTATCAAAATCGGGAGCGTGTGACCCCACCACCGTGCAAAGCAGCATAGTCTGGGCCAATCCGGGCTGGGTCGCCACCTCCGGATGCAAGAAGGCGAGGCCCCCTAATGTGGCGCCAAAAAGCAAATGGCTGGCTGTATCCATGAATCATTCTCCTTCCCGCCGGGAATGCCCGGCAAACCGTTCATGGGCGTTGAACCAATAAAACCACTGTTCCGGGCGCTTTAGCAGCTGCTTTTCCAGAAGCAGATTCAGGAAGGCCGCAGCGTCTGCCAGCTCACCAGGCCCGAAGTGCTCCCGGAGCAGCACCGGCTCCTCCATAACCAGGCGGTGGGTATGGTCAGCCTCCCGTACACAGCGGGCCGGGAGAACCGGTGTGCCCAGCTCCAGCCCAAGCTTTGCGGCTCCGGCTGGCAGGCGGGTCGTTTGGCCCAACAGGCGAGCCAAGGGAAAGCCCGGCCGGTAGAAATCCCCCAAGAGCAGCAGCACTCCACCGCCCTCCAGATGGCGCCTAAGCTTCCGGACCAGCTGCAGGGGCGGGGTTTCGTCATAATCCAGACCCGGACAGCCCAACCGTTGGAAGCTCCGGTATAAGGGGGCCAGCTCCGGGTCAGAGGCGGTGGCGACGGTCAAGCAAGGATAGGCTCTCGACAGACGCCAATAGCCATAGAAGAAATTTCCGGTATGGGGAGCGTACAGGATTGCCCCCTTGCCATGCTTCAAAGCTCCAGTCAAATGATGTTCGCCTTCCAGACGGATGTCCGCCCGGCCGGAGGGCAGCAGTGTCTCCGCCGCCAGCAATTCGTACAGGGTTCGGGCGGCATGCCGGTAAAATCCGCTTACACAGGTGCTGACGTAAGCCTGCTGCTCCGCAGCGGTGCGCCCTTCTGCGGGCAGCAGCTCCGCCATATTGCCGCGGATCATTGCGGTTTGCCCGCGCAGAAGGGCCTGCAGAGCCAATGCGGCCCCAGGCAGCAGCAGCGGCACCGGTTTGCCCAGTGCCTTGCGGAGCAGCACGGGTCCCGGGCCCTGCGCCTGCTGCAGCCGGGTCAGCAGAGCGATGGTTTGGTACATGGGCTAAACGCCTCCTTGGAGCAGGCGCAGGTAACGACGGGAGATGCGGGCCTTCTCCAGAATCACAAAGTAGTCCACGGTGTCGAACAGGGCATCGTAGGCAGGGTCGCCCCCGATTTCCGCACCCAGCCATTGGTAGCCCTTAACCAGAGGAGGCAGCCGCCGGAAGAGCTCCTCCTCAGAAGCGGTTAATTCCACCGGAGATAAACCGGGAATGGTATGTGTATCCAGCGGCCTGATGCCGTACCGGCTGGTAATGACACCTCTTTTGTGCAGCAGGGAGTAGGTTTCCAGCATGTCGTCACGGGTACGGGAATGGACACTGGCGCATCCCACCAGACGGGAAAAACCACCATTGTCGGCATAGCGAAGAATCTCCTCCCACAACAGGCGGATGGCTCTGCCGCTGCGGTAATCAGGGTGGACGCAGCTTCGTCCCAGCTCAAGCGTTTCACGCATCCACGGTCGGTAGCCTGCCAGATCGAACTCGCTCTCCGAATAAAATCCCCCATGCAGTGCTGCCCTTGGACCGGGCAGCAGCCGGTAGGTGCCTACTACCTGTCCGGAATCCTCATCCTTCACCACCAGATGATCGCAATATTCGTCATACCGGTCCGTTTCCAGACCTTCCGGATTATACAGACGCAGGTTCTTTTCTTCCTCGGCAAACACCTGGTAACGCAGGCGCAGCGCTCCTTCCACATCAGCATCCGTCCGGGCCGGACCTGCCGTAAGTCGCCGGAGGCTCAAGGCGGCATTCGTCTGTTCTGTCATTCATCTCACACCTTTCGCGCGGGGGTGGAAATGCAGCTTTACTGGAATTTATCGTAGCAAGGCTTCGTAAAGCCGGGATATGCGCCAGGTTAAGTTATTGTGTAGGTTCCCAGGGCTTGACCGCCCAGTTATAATGAATGCATTGCAGTTGAACAATACAGGCGCAGTCGGAAGCGGGAGAGGGTTGGAGAGCGGTTATGGTACTGTGGGGCACATTGGTTAATACGTTTGCAATTATTCTGGGAGGGATTTTGGGGCTGGCGCTGCCAAGGCTGTCCCAAGGCATCAAGTCTACGGTGATGCAGGGCCTGGGCCTGGCGGTTTCCGTGCAGGGGCTGATGATGGCGTTTAAAACCAGCAACCTGCTGATTGTCATCGGAAGTCTGGTGATCGGAGGTGTGCTGGGCGAGCTGCTGCAGGTGGAGCGGGGGTTGGAAAAGCTGGGTGGCCAGCTGGAGCGTTTGGTAGGAAGCCGGGCCAAGGGGAAGGTGGCGGTGGGGTTCGTAACCACGACGCTGATTTACTGTGTGGGGGCAATGGCTATTCTCGGATCCATCGACAGCGGTGTCCGTCTGAATCATGACATGCTGTACACCAAATCCATGCTGGACGGATTTTCGGCGATTATTTTTGCCTCCACCCTGGGGGTCGGGGTGCTGTTCTCCTCGCTTCCGGTTCTCGTGTACCAAGGGGCTATTGCTCTGTCGGCCACGCTAATCACGTCGTTTATCAGCCCGGGGATGCTGGACGCTATTACCGCGGAGGTGACCTCTGTCGGCGGCATTCTGATCATCGGCATCGGCCTTAACATATTGGAGATCAAAAAAATCAATGTGGCCAATTTGCTGCCCTCCGTTGTAATAGCTGCCCTGTTGGTGCCGCTGGTCAGCTATTTCGGCTGACGACGGATGAAACAAACAAAAACAGCCTCAGGTTATAAACCCGAGGCTGTTTGTTTTGCTGTCCCAATAATTAATGCACCTTCAGAATCTCCACGCGGCGGATGCGGTGGCGGTCCATTTCGCGGATGGTAAATTTAATGCCGTTATACATCCATTCGCCGCCTTTTTTGATGGTGGGCTGGTTGGTGTACAGCCAGCCGCCGATGGTATCCAGCTCATCGCTTTCCAGATGGATGTTCAGCAGGTCGTTCACCCGGTCCAGGGTCAGCTTGCCGTCCACCACATAATGTTGCTCACCGATGCGGGTGATGTCTGCCTTTTCCTCGGCGTCGAATTCATCCCGGATTTCCCCGACAATCTCCTCGAGGATATCTTCAATGGTAATCAAACCGGAGGTTCCGCCGTATTCGTCCACCAGAATCGCCATGTGGATCTGCTGCTGCTGCATCCGCTGGAGCAGGCTCTTGATCGGAATGGATTCGGAGACGGACAGCACAGGCTGCACGAGAGTGGCGATATCCAGATTGGGATCATCGCTTAGCTGCATGAACAATTGTTTGGTATTGATAAAGCCGAGAATATGGTCCTTGTCCCCGGCCATAACGGGGATACGGGTGTACTGCTCCTTTTTCATCACCCGCAGGTTGAATTTGCGCTCCACGTCCAGGTTGATGCAAACCATATCCGTCCGCGGCACCATAATTTCACGGGCAAGCAGCTCGTCAAAGTTGAAAATGCGGGTGACATAGCCGTATTCCGCTTGGTTGATCTTGCCGCTTTCGTAGCTTTCCGCAAGGATCAGGCGCAGCTCTTCCTCAGAGTGGGCTTCTTCATGCTCCTTGGCGGGCTTCATGCCGAAAAGGCGCACGATCCAGTTGGCAGAGCCGTTCAAGGCCCAGATAAACGGGTACATGGCTTTATAGAAGAAAATAATGGGCTTCGCCACCAGGAAGCTGATGGCCTCCGCTTTGTGAATGGCCAGTGTCTTAGGGGCCAGTTCCCCCAATACGACATGCAAGAAGGTAATGAAAACAAAGGCGATGACGATGGAAAGGATTCCGCTTATATCATGGAGGAATTCATAACGCTCAAATACGGGATGAAGAATTTTTTCTACGGTAGGCTCGCCCAACCAACCCAGGATCAGGGCGGTAATGGTAATACCCAATTGGCAGGCGGACAGGTAACCGTCCAGGTTGGAGGTGATTTGCTTAACGGCCAGGGCGTTTTTCTTGCCCTCCATCACCAATTGGTCAACCCGGCTGGCGCGCAGCCGGATTACGGCAAATTCCGTTCCCACAAAAAAGGCTGTGGCAAGAATCAGGAATGCGACTGCTAGAAGATTCACGACGATCATGGACAAACTCCCATCTGATGGATTTGATATAAAATGAATTTATATCATGAACTTACACATTATAAGTTCTTATGAACCTATATTATCAGGAAATGTAACGGGGGCTCAATGTCCGAAATTCCCCGGAACGACCCAAATAGGGCAGAATAGCCCCGGTTAGGGCAGGTCAGGGCAGACCTGACAAAGCCTCACCCCCGTTCTTTACAATTCACGGACTCCGTCGTAATATGAGTTCATATGAACTTGAAATAGAAATGGAGGGGATTCTGATGGAAACCTTTCAAATGACCCGCAAAGACATGTCCCAACTGCTCATCAGCCTCACCGGGCAGCCCGGGAAATCCCCCAAAGCCATCCTCCGGGAGGTATGGCTCAAGTCGCGGCGGGAGCAGCCGGGCGAGAGCCGCTCTTTTGACGCCTATGTGGGCGCGTCCATCTCGCCGATTCTGGCCAAGGTGATGGAGATCAATCCGGCCGAGGAGGCGGGGCTGTCGCTTAGTGATATTGTGGCCCTAGGGGGGCAGATCGAATACAACCATTTTGCCGTCACTGCTGTGCAGAACTGGGTGAAACGGGACCTGAAGGAAATCATCGGTTCACCCCGTCTGGGCAAAAAGTATTCCTTCCAGCAAGCTGCAATCCTCTTCATTATTGAGGACCTGCGGGCTGCGTTGGATCTGGAATCTATCCGGCGGCTGCTGCTGCGGGTTTTCCGCCATTGTGACAGCGACGCGGACGATCTCATCCATCCGGTGGATTTCTACGCCGCGTATTCGGGCTTGTTCGAGGAGCTAGACCCCAACAATGACCAGGTGCTGGACCTGCCCGGATCAGCGGGACGGGACTTCAAGCATGACCACTTAATGGAGGCTTTGGTCAAAAAGAAAGCCGATGACTTCGCGGCGGCTCTGCCGGACCTCTCCCCGCCGGAGCGGGAGGCAGTCCGCAACTGTATGGTTATCGCCATGCTGTCCGTGCAAACGGCGTATTTCCAAAGCTTGGCAAAACGTTACTTTCAGGCCTCCATGTTTTTGCAGAATCTGTAGGGGAGAGTAGCCCCCGCAAATAAATAAGACCCGCCGGTGTATGTGATTCCCGGCGGGTCTTGTTTGTGTTTTTAAAGAGGAGTGCGTGTGACTATAACGATTCTTTTCCCTGCTCCTCCAGCTTCTGGAGGATACTCATGCACCATTCCCGCTCCGCGTGTTTGGTGGCAATGGATTTTTCGATGAGGATTTGCGCTCCGAACATGGGGGAGGTCAAATCATAAAGCTCAGCGGCCGGTTCCCGGCGCTCCGCCAACTGTTGAAGCCGCTTATGCAGCCTGGCAAGCCTTTCGTCGAGGAGACGCATTTTTTCCTCCAGCAGATTGCGGACGGCTGGTTTATCCACGAGGAACAGGCTGAAAATTTTCAACGCAAATTCATCCCGCACCACCGGGTTATCCGTAGGCTCGGTAATCCACTGCCGTACGGCGTCCTTGCCTTCCGGAGTGATGGTATACACTTTTTTGTCCGGCTTATCGGTTTGGGGGACCAGGGTGAAGCGGACAAGACCTTTCTCCTCCAGTTGGGCCAGCAGCGGATAAATCTGGCTATGGTTGGCGTTCCAAAACAGCTGGATCCGCTGGGTGAGATCGTATCCCGTACAAGGCTCCACAGCAATAAGGCTGAGGAGGCCGTAGGATAGCTTATTCATGAAATCCTCCCTATATGTTTTGTTTGACATATCGATCGGGCGGGTGTAACATAGTCTTCATTCATTATATGTAAAAACAGACATAAAGACAAGGAGAGGTAAAACCGTATGTCCTCAAAAAAACAGGCCCTTGGCAAAGGAGCTCCCGGAACAGATCAGGCCGCTGCCCACAGCGAAGCATTTTGGCCGATTATGATCGCCCTGTTCTTCGGAAGCTTCTTCTCCACGTTGGCTTCCAGCACCATTAATATTGCGCTTCCCGTTTTGCAGCGGGACTTCAACACTGACCTGAACACCATCCAGTGGGTTATGACCGGCTTTATGCTGGCTATGGGCACCATTGCTCCGGTAACCGGCTATTTCGGCGAACGGTTCAGCTATAAGCGTCTGTATGTATTCAGCTTGGCGGGTTTTACGTTGGCCTCCGTCTTCTGCGCGTTGTCCAATACTGTGGCCACCCTGATTGCTTTCCGGACACTGCAAGGGGTATTCTGCGGTGTTATCGTGCCTTCCGCCATGGCGGTAATTTATCAGGTTATCCCGCGGGAAAAGCAGGCGGTCGCCATCGGTATCTGGTCCGCCTCCGCTATGCTGGCCCCTGCAATCGGCCCGACTCTCTCCGGCTGGATTCTGGAGCATGTGTCCTGGCACTGGATCTTCTGGATGAACCTGCCCATCGGCATCATTGCCATTATTATGGTTCAGCTGTTTATGCCTTATTACCGGATGAAGGTTCCCAAATCCTTTGACGGCATCGGCTTTATTACGGTTATTGCCAGCTCCGCTTCCATACTGATCGCGCTGTCCCAAGGCCGTGCATGGGGCTGGACCTCTGCCGGTACGCTGTCTCTATTAATCGGAGGCTTCGCCGTCCTGGGGCTGTTCCTGTGGAGGGAGCTCACCGCCAAGTCTCCGCTGCTGAACCTCCGGGTATTCCGCAGCGGGCGTTATACCATGGCGCTGGTGATTACCTGTATTCTTAACATCAGCCTTTATTCCGGCATGATGATGACTCCCGTATTCCTGCAGAACATCCAGGGGGTTTCGCCCATGGACGCGGGGTTGATCCTGCTTCCGTCCTCCTTGGCTATGGCCATCTCCATGCCTTTCGTCGGCAAGCTATACAGCAAGGTAGGGCCGCGGGTCCTCACGATTATCGGGCTGTCCATGGTGGCGCTGGGTTCGCTTCCGTTAAGCTGGCTGTCCGTCAATACGCCTCACAGCTATCTGCTGTGGTGCATGGTCGTCCGCAGCTTGGGCATTGGCCTGACCATGATGCCCGCCAGCAACTATGGCATGGAGCAAATCCCGAAGGAGCTCTCCGGCCATGCCTCGTCCATCAATAACTGGACACGGAGCGCATTCGGCTCCTTTGCTATCGCGATATTTACCGCCATCATGAGCAGCCGTTCGGCTACCCATGCCCAAGAGCTTGCGGCAGGGGGGTTGCGCGATAAGGTGCAAATCCAGATGTCCGCCGTTACCATGGGTGTGGACGACGTGTATCTGATCGCCACCTGTATTGCCGCTGCAGCCATTCCCGTTGCCTTCTTCATCCGCAAGCACAAAAAAGGCCCCTCCGCTCCGGTGGAGCAGGTTGTCCTTGAGCCGCAAAAGGCGTAACCGCCGCCTAATCGTATAAGAGATCCGGGACCGTTTGGTTCCCGGGTCTTTTTTTCTTACCTCGCCGTCTTGCCATTGGCCGCTCGCCCTCTGCCCCATACTCCGCTGCTCACACTCGACTCCCCCACCCGCGGCTAACGGACCGGAGGGGCGTTATTTAGCCAAAAACGGGAGTTTTAGCAAACTAACGGACCGGAGGGACGCTATTGGTGAAAAACAGGAGAGTTGAGGTTACTTTTCAGCCGAATAGAGTCACCTGTGTCCGTTAGATCTCAAACTGGCGCCAAAATAGGTCAATAACGGCTTCCCTGTCCGTTAGGAATTTGATTAGCAGAATAAAACATTAACTTACGTAATGTTTCATTACATAAAACTTACCTTTTACCACGAAATTAGTGTTTCCATTCGTTTTCGACCCGTTTTTCCAAAAAAATATCACAAAAAACCTCTTGTTATATTTCCTCAACTCACTATAATGGATGTATTACGGAATGTATATGTAAGTAAACATGCCATATCATAGTCTGATGATGCATATCCGATTGCGCGCAAAAGACGCCGGACAGAACGTTCAACAAGGAAAGGATGAGGCGCAATGATTAAAATCCGGTTTTACGCAAGCTTGGCCAACCACACCAAATGTACGGAGACCGAAATAAACGGGGCGCCGCTGACCGTGGAAAAGCTGCTGGAGGAGCTCTCCTCCCAATACCCCGAGGCCCGGTTTGACGGAGTGCTGGTGGCAGTCAACGGCGCTTCGGCACGGAAAACCAGCACAGTGGAAGCAGGCAGCCTGGTTGCGCTTTTGCCGCCTATTGCCGGGGGGTGAAGCGGAAGGGATAGCCGGACGGAGGATCACGCCCTCTTTCTCCATGATACAGGAGGAAGGGGGATTTTTTTTGTTTTCATGGGAAAAAGGATACAGATTCATAGAGGAATTTCTAGGCTTATAGACATAATTTTCTAAATATTGAGGGGAATTGTAGTAAAATGTTGGATTTAAATGCTATAATAGCTGAAAATTTGTAGAATTTTATTTGATTTTACGATAAAGGCAAAATTTCCGAAAGGGAATGACGCAAAGCCATGGGTCTACAGCTTCCACCGAAGCCAGGATTGCCAGGTTGCCGCTCGCAAGACAGGCCGTTCCGGCTTGCCTTGAGGCTGTTAAGCCTGGCCTTCTTTGGAGAGGGCCGGGTTTTTTGCGCTGTTTTTTAAAGAAAAATTATGGTTGGGAGAGAGGAAACCAGGATGAAGGGAATCAGACAAGAAGCTTTCCGTTGGGTACTGGCATGCGCGGTTTGGCTGGTACTGGCGGCTATGTGGAGCGGGCAGCATCAGAAGGCGTTGGCCGCGGAGGCAGTCGCCGGCGGGGCCATAACGGGGACAGATGTGGCAATTGCGGAAAACCGCGCCGTATGGGTGCAAGCCCAAGCTGGAGGCGAGACAAAAATCGTAACCCGTAATTTGCTCACCGGGGAGGAACGGGTCGTGGCGGGGGGAATGAGCCGCAAGCAGGCTCCTGTTACCAATGGCCGCTGGATTATCTGGGCGGATAAGAACACCCAGGCCCAGGCTTCAGCCAACTGGGATATTATCGCCTTCGATTTGGAAGCGGGGGTGCGCAGGGTGCTGAATCCTGATCCGGGAGCTTATGCCAATCCTTCAGTGGACGGCAGCCAGGTGGTGTGGTTCGATCTGGCCGGCTTCGGGGTGATCCACCATTACGAGCTGGATCAGGCGCGTTGGCGTCCGCTTGGACAAGGACGTTATCCGATAGTCAAGAACGGTCAGGTTGTGTTCAAAAACGAACGCGATGGTGGCCTCAGCAAAATTGATCTGTTCACGAACGAACGGACCGAGCTGGTTGCGCCGGGAGGCGGCCAGTATGTAAGCCTGTTCGATTATAACGGGCGGTATGTGCTGTGGAAGGAAGGGAATGCCCAGGGGGAAAGCAAGATGGTGCTGCTGGATGCAGCGGATTCCAATGCCATCCCGGAGGATCTGACGGCGTATTCCCTGAAAACGGTAGAATACCCGCTTCTTCAATTGGGGAATGAGCGGGGGATTTGGCTGGAGAACACGGGAGGGCAGCCGCTGGTCAAGGGCATTAATCTGGAAACGGCTGCAGTCTACACAGTAGCGGAGGCGACAGGCGGCGAGCGTGTTCTGGGGCTTGCCGGAGATCATCTGCTGCTGGCTCTGGCTGACGGTCAGCTTGTGAAGCAGGAGGTAGCGCCGAAACAGGAATCGGGAGGCGGCACAGGAGGAAGCGGAGGCAGCAGTTCTGCAGGAGGAGCGGCAAGCGGCACTGGCAGCACTGATGCGGCCGAGAGGGTGGTTGGCTTCAAAGGGGGCAAGCTCTCTGCCGGAGATGGCAGGACGGAATTGACGGTGCCTCCGGGTGCATTGGCCGGTGACACCCTGGTGGGATTAGCATGGGCCGGAGACTCCGGCGGACATCTTCAAGCTTTGGCGGCCTTGGGAAGAAGCAAGCTGGCTGGCCCGTGGGAAGTGAAATCTGCGGAGAGCTTCACCGTTGCGGCTGTGCTTTCCTTTGCAGTGGAATCAACTGGGTTGACGGCAGCGGATTGGGATAAAACGGCAGTATACCGCTATGACGGGCAGACGGGCAAATGGGTTTACGCTGCAGGAGGTCTGACAAACGGCGGGCGATTTGAGACCAAGGTTACCGGAGCCGGTTATTACGCCGTTCTCCGCAACGGAACTCCCTTCCGGGATATGGACCGCCATTGGGGAAAAGCCGCAGTTGAGTGGCTCGCCATGCATTCCATTGCCGACGGTATGGAGGAAGGGCTGTTTAAGCCTGAGGAGCCGCTGACCCGGGCGCAGTTTGTAAAGCTGCTTCTGGAGGCTGGCATTTCCCCCAAAGCCGGAGCGGTGTCGGGCTCTGCCTCCCCTGTAATATTCAGCGATGTGGGTAAGGAGCATTGGGCCAAAGCCTGGATAGAGAAGGCTGCCGCCGCCGGTTTGGCAGACGGTGTGGGAGACGGGCGTTTTGAGCCGGACCGGCCGCTGACCCGTTCGGAGATGATGGCGCTTCTGGTCAGGGCGGCGGATGCCCGGCAGGAGGCGGAGGGTCTGCTTGAAGCTGATGCGGCCAGCCTGCTGTCCTCCTATGCGGATAGAGGAGAATTGGCTTCATGGGCTGTGCCGTATGCGGCATTAGCGGTGCAGAAGGGCTGGGTGGAAGGGGACGGCGGACGTTTGCACCCCGGTGCCCAAACGACCAGAGCGGAAGCGGCGGCAGTGCTGTACCGGCTGCTGCAGGAACGGCACTAACACCGGATTCATATTTGGGGAGGAACAGAACATGGATGTGAATATTCGCAAGGGGCGCAAAAGGCGCCGCAGCGCTAAAAAACCGGCTCAATCCGCTATTCTGCTGCTGTTGACGCTGGTATTAGCCATCACTGGTTTACCGTTTATGCCGGGTCCGGCAGGCCAGACAACCACTGCATACGCAGACACCAGTATGCGGATTGAGCCCAACCGGATTAATCCGGTCAAGGGGGAAACAGCCAGAGTGCTGTTTTCCTTCAATGATGCGGAAGCGGGGGATACCAGCCATGAAACGGTGATCAGCACCTGCCAGGTGAACCCTGAAGGCGGATTTCCTATCCTGAAGGATACGCTGACCGTTCAGGATTATGACGTATACGACGGGAATGGCAACATCAAGGAAAATGAATATGTATGGGACGGAACCATCGGCGGCCAGCCGGTGGCGGACGGGCGTTATCTGCTTTGTGTCAGTCCCCAGGGCTTCCAGAATGGCGGAACCTTCTATGGCTATATGGCCTCTGTGGATGTGCAGCGGACCGAACAGCCTGCCCCTCCCAAAAGCCTGAAGCTGGAGCGCAGCGCCTCCGGTGGGACTGTGGTGCGGGGGATTGCCGAGGCGGGGGCTGCGGTGACAGTCCAGATTTGGAATGAGGATGGAGAGGAAAGCACAGCTGCTGCGGAGGTGGCCGTATCCGCCACAGGACAGTGGAGCGTTCCCCTGGAGCTGGCTGACGCGCGGATCGCACGGATTACTGCCTATGCTTCCAAAAGCGGGCAGAAGTCCGCTTATTCCGAGATGCTCCGCGGACTGCGTTATGTTGTTCCCGCTTCCGGCTCCATCACATGGGAGAAGGCCGCTGCTTATTATTACAAGTCGGATACGGCGGAGACGTTGGCCAAACAAGCGGTGCAGCTGGCTGCCGATAACGGCTTCACCGGCATTGCCGCTTCCGGGGCGACGGCTTCGGCTATTCCCGCAGGCACCTCCTTGCTGGTGAAGGAGCCTCTGGTTTCCGGGAGTTTCAATCCGGTGGATGGATCATTCTTCACAGCGGAAGCGGTGGCGGAACGCCGGTTGGGACTGCGGCCCAGCGGCAGCGGAGGACCGGTAGATCCGGCAACGGGCAGCTTTGTTTTCCGCTTGAACCAGTTTGAGCTGGCCGCTCTTCCCTCCTTATCCATGGATCTTTCCTACGACAGCCGGGACGGCTATGAAGGGGCTATGGGAACAGGGTGGCGCCATTCCTTCGATTGGCGGCTGGAGAAAAAGGATGACGGCCGGTTGCTTTTGTCCATGCCGGATGGGTCTGTGCACGAATATATTCCCCTGTCGGATGGCAGATACATAGCTCCCAGAGGCATGACGCTGGAGCTTTCCCGCGGGTCTGCCGCAGGTGCCCGGACTTCTGTCTCCGCCGCCAGCGGGGAGGGGTTCCGGCTGGACTTTCCCGGTGGCAGCCGCTACTTGTTTAGCGGGGAGGGTCTGCCGGTGCAGTTTGCCGATGCCAATGGGAACGCGATTTCTTTTACATACAATGGGAAGCTGCTGAGCCAGGTAACCACCGGCGGGGCAGAGCTTAAGCTGGCTTATGAAGGAGATCGTCTGGTTTCGGTACAGGATCAGACGGGAAGAGCTGCCGGCTACCGTTATGACTCCGCCGGGGAGTTGACGTCAGTAGAGCTGGCTGACGGCGCCCTGTACGGCTTTGGTTACGACGATAATGGCCGGGTCAGCCGGGTGGACAAGCCGGAAACCGTGCAGAGTGTGGGGATTGAATATGATGAGGATGGCCGGGTAACGGCCTATACGGATGAGTGGGGGGCCGTTACCCGAGCCTCTTACCGGAAGCTGTTGGGGGATGACGGCGGGCAAGGCGGTGAAGGTCCGACAGGAGATACGTCCATTGATCCGGCCAACCGCCGGGATATTCCCGAGTCGGACAAGGTGCTGTTGTCGGGTGTTATGGGCAATGAACGCAATGCTCCTCCATACGTGCAGGTGGAGGGTTTGCGGGAGGTTATTGCTCCCTATATAAGCAAG
>JAEWAA010000434.1 GCA_023391955.1 Bacillota bacterium
ACCGATCCAGCTCCGCCGGAGCCCAGTCCCGCCGACACAGTGGACCAATTGAAGCAATCATTAAAAGCGTATTCTTCCGGCTTGAGCACGGAGCCTGCCTCCACTCCTCCCGCCAGCCCCGAGGCCAAAAAACCCGGTGGAACGGTCATCATTAACGAAGAACGCAAGGCCGCCGACACCATCAGCTCGCTTCAGATCGAAACGGTAGACACGGAGGTGGTGATCGAAACGGTCAAGGATACCAAGCTCCATGCGCTGCTGGATGGCAAAATGACGGTCCGGGAGGGCGAGGATTGGACGGACTATTATGATTTCGGTACGGATAGCTCCGGCGGCACCTTCACGGTGTACGTCAGAGTTATGGAGGCCAAGAAAAACCAGATGCCTTCAGGCCGAAAGACCACACTCCGCATCCTTCTGCCGGAGGCTCCGCTGGAGAAGCTGGATGTGTCTACCGTATCCGCTTCGGTTAAAGCCCCTGCTCTCCAAGCGGGCCAGTTCAACGGCACTTCTGTTTCGGGGAATATCGATCTGGCTGGGCTAAAGGGCAAGAACCACCATATGACCAACGTTTCCGGCAAAATCAGCATAAACAGCTTAAGCGGGGACTTCGCTGTGGATTCCGTTTCGGGCAGCGTGCGGATTTCCGGCACCTCCTGGGAGAGCGCTGGCTCCGTCAACACCGTATCCGGCAGCGTCAATCTGACTGCGGATGCCAAGCTTCCCTTCGCTTATGAGCTCAACTCCGTCAGCGGCTCTGTCAAATGCGGCTTCGAGGGGGCTTCGGCCAGCAGCATTCTGATGCTCAAGCAGTGCTCCGGCAGCACGGGAGAGAGCAAACGGACGCTTACGCTCACCAGCATCTCGGGTCCGCTGCAGGTGGGGCCTTAACACCCCGGATGCAGCATTCGATCCCCTTTTTTCCGGACACAGAAGCCGTTATTTGCCCAAAACACACACTTTTGAAGATTTCGCGGACTCTCGGTACGTTATTTCCTCTCCCACTCATCCAATCCGGCTCTTTTGCAGCATATAACGGCTCCTGTGTCCGCGTAGATGAAAAAACACCTTTTTTCCACCAAATAGCGGCTCCTGTGTCCGTTAATTTGCAGAGTCAAAAAAAAGCCCGGGCGCCAACAGCACACTGTCGGCAACCCGGGCTAATTCCGTTAAATCTTGAACCGGCTCATCAATTCCTGCATATCCTCCGCAAGCTTGGACAACGCGCTGGAGGAGGAAGCAATCTCCTCCATAGACGCCAGCTGCTCCTGCGTCGCCGATGACACATCGTGGGTGTTGTCGGCTGTCGCCGCCGTGGTTTCGGAGATTTGCGCCATCGCCTCAACCGCATTAGCGGATTCCTCGGCGATCATGCCCACCGTCTCGTTCATGGTGGTGGACTGCTCCGCCACCTGCCCCAGCATGCCGCGGATGGTTTCGAACAGCTCGCCGGCGTGACGGATGGATTCGGAGCCTCGGCTTACCCCCTCCACCACAGCTCCCGTCGCCTGCACCGCAGTGTCCGTATCCTTGCGGACCGTGCCGATCTTCTCGGAGATTTCCTCCGCCGACTTGCGGGATTGGTCCGCCAGCTTCTTCACTTCCTGGGCCACTACGGCGAAGCCCCGGCCATGCTCGCCGGCACGGGCTGCTTCAATAGAAGCGTTAATGGAAAGAATATTGGTTTGCTGGGCAATATCCGTCATAACGGCTGCAATCTCACCGATGGCCGTCGAACGTTCACCCAGTTGGCCCATCACCTGCTTCAGTCCGTTGACCTCCTGCTCCACCCGCTTCATCTGGCGGATGGCTTCCTCCATAACGGTTAAGCCCTCATTAGAATGCTGGGATGCTTCTCCCGCAGACTGGGAAACCGCCTCCGCCCCTTCGGCGATCCGGTGGATGCCCTGATCCATCATCCGGATGGAGTCGGCGCCTTGGCCCACATTCCCCACCTGGCGGGTTGCTCCTTCCGCTACCTCCTGGATGGACTCGGCAATCTGCTCTGTCGCCTTGGAGGTCTGCTCAGCGCTGGCCGTCAGCTCCTGGGAGGAAGCAGCCACCTGCATGGACACATCCTGCACCTCGGTGAGCAGATGGCGCAGCGAATCCGCCATGGCGTTGAAGCTGTTGCCCAGCCGTCCGATTTCGTCCTTGCCGTGGATCTCCGCCCGGTGGGTCAAGTCCCCCTCGCTGATCCGCGCAGCCGCCGCACCCAGCTCCCGGACTGGCTTAATGATCAGCCAGACAATGGTCATGGCCAATGCGCCGAAGACCAGGAAAGCCGCAACCAGCACGATCAGCATCTTGTTCAGGATGGGAGCCGCTTGTTCGGCTTCCTCCGCCTGCTCGATCACACCGCCGATCTTCCAGCCGGTCAAAGCATTGGTGGCGTAACGGAGCCGCTTCAAGCCGGAGCCATCATCATACTCCGCCTCTCCGCTGTCGCTGCCGAATACCTGCTCCACCCAGGTGCCCGTCAAATCGCCGCCCGCCTCAAACTCCGCATGGACAATGGCCTTGCGCTGCTGATCCATCAGCACGGCGAAACCACGCTGGCCAATAGCCACCTGCTTCGTAATGGCCTCCAGGTTGGCCAGCTTAATTTCAGCACCGATCGTGCCTGAGCCGTCCCGCAGTACCTTGGAGAGTGATATTACGAAATCTCCGGTGGTTTTGGACACGTATGGTGCGGCGATGGCTACCTGGGCGCTGTCCTTGGCTGCCGCCTGGTACCAGGGACGGCCAGTAGGATCAAAATCCGCGCCTAAGTCCACCTTGGGGGCGTTCAGGAACTGTTTATTTGGCGTGCCGATAAAAATAGTGTTAATTTCGGGATGGAGCTTGATATATTCCTCCAAAAAGGCTCTGGCTGCTTGGCCGCTGCCCTGTAAGTCTTCCTTGTCCACCAAACCGGACAGATAATCCATGTCCTTGATCCGGGCGGAAATCTCACTTTCGATAACCTGGTTGAGCAGCGCAACATTCTCGTCCGCACTGCGGATAAGTTGGGCGGCCAGCCGGGATTTGGCTGTTTCATAGGAAATATACCCAATGATTAAGCCGGGAACAGACAGGATGATGGCAAAGGACAGGATCAGCTTCAGTCTCAAGCTCAAGTTGCGAAGAAATGCGGGCACAGGTATACCTCCTTCATACACATTAGATTCCTTCACTAATTCGACATAATTCTACATTATCCTTCCGCAGGAAAAGCTTTATTTTTTTGGATATTGCCAAAGGGCCCTTCCGTCTCCAGCCGTTCGGCATACCACTGCTCCAGCAGCAGCAGGTTGCCCGGTTCTCCGGCAAGTCCCATCAGCAGCTCCAGGATTTTTTCTTCCCCTTGGATGGTCAATCTGTACAGTCCCTCTGCCGTCCGGTACAGATTCCCTTCATGGATCAGCTTGTCCCGCTGCTCAGCCATCCATTGATCCGGACTTCTACTATAGAATCTATTTTTCATGGGTACCCCCCGAATTTCCCCGAATATTCTCGAATTATACCGAATCTTCTCGAAGGGACAACTTTCCCTATAAGTTCAATCTTCATGATAGCGTTACATTCCGTGCATAGTCAACACATTTTGTACGCACTCTCTTTTTGGCTCACATGATATGCTATGATTCCGGTAGGTGATGATGCCATGACATTCGGCCAACGACTTCGCAGTCTCCGCCTGGCGCGGGGACTCACACAGAAGGAATGCGGCAAGCTGTTTCAGTTGAGTGAAAGTGCCATCGGCATGTACGAGCGCGACCAGCGCGAGCCATCCCTGGAATTGGTCCGGCGTATTGCGGATTTTTTTGAAGTAACGATTGATTACATTCTGGGCAGAGATCATTACATCAGTGAGGGACGGGCTCGTTACACCGCTGCCGATCATTGGACAGACGAAGAGCGGGAGCTGGCGGATGCATTCATTCAGACGATCCGGCACCGCAAAAAAACGGCACGACCAAAATGAAAGCCAATGAATAGTAAAAAAAACGGCAGCGCCTCTTTCCGACCCAGAAAGGAGGCTCTGCCGTTTCTTTTCATTTCCAGCCGGCTTGTAATTACCGGTTCAACAGACTGCCCACATACCGCAGGAGCTCATTGGCGCATACCGGGCAATAATGATTATCCTCGATCAGCCGAGCCGTCACTTCATTAATCCGCTTCAGCTGCTGCTCATCCGGCGTTTTGGAGGAGGTGGTGATCTTCACGATATCCTTCAGATCGGTGAACAGCTTCTTCTCGATGGCTTCCCGCAGACGCTCATGGGTATTGTATTCGAACTTTTTGCCTTTACGCTGGTAGGAGGACATACGGATGAGGATTTCCTCCCGGAAGGCCTTTTTGGCATTTTCGCTGATGCCGATCTGCTCCTCGATGGAGCGCATCAGGCGTTCATCCGGATCCACATTCTCCCCGGTAAGGGGGTCCTTGATCTTCTGCCAGTTGCAGAAGGCTTCAATATTATCCAGATAGTTGTTGAACAGGGTTTTGGCCGACTCCTCGAAGGAATACACGAAGGCCTTCTGGATCTCCTTCTTCGCCAGCTCGTCGTATTCCTTGCGGGCTACGGAAATGAAGTTCAGATAGCGCTCCCGCTCCTCCTTGGTGATGGAGGGATGCTGGTCCAGGCCGTCCTTCAAGGCGCGGAGCACATCAAGAGCGTTAATGCACTGCACATCCTTGCGGATCAGGGCGCTGGAAATCCGGTTGATGACATAACGGGGGTCGATGCCCGTCATCCCTTCTTCGGCATATTCGTTCTGCATTTCCTTGAGGTCCGCTTCCTTGTAGCCCTCAATGGATTCGCCGTCGTACATGCGCATCTTTTTCACCAGGTCCATGCCCTGCTTCTTGGTTTCCTTCAGCCGGGTCAGGATGGAGAAGATAGCGGCTGCGCGCAAGGCGTGCGGCGCAATGTGGACATGGTTCATGTCCGACTGCTTGATCAGCTTGGCGTAGATTTTCTCTTCCTCGGACACCTTCAGATTATAAGGAATCTGCATCACGATCATCCGCGACTGCAGCGCTTCATTCTTCTTGTTGGCGATAAACGACTTGTACTCGGATTCGTTGGTATGGGCCACAATGAGCTCATCCGCGCTGATCAGAGCGAAGCGTCCCGCCTTGAAGTTGCCTTCCTGGGTCAGGGAGAGCAGGTTCCACAGGAATTTCTCGTCGCACTTGAGCATTTCCTGGAACTCCATAAGCCCCCGGTTGGCCTTGTTCAATTCTCCGTCGAAACGGTATGCGCGGGGGTCGGATTCCGAGCCGTATTCGGTTATGGTGGAAAAATCGATGCTGCCGGTCAGATCGGCAATATCCTGGGACTTGGGGTCGGAGGGACTGAAGGTGCCAATACCCACCCGGTCCACCTCGGAGATGAAAACCCGCTCTATCACCACATCCTCGATGCGTCCCGCATATTCGGTTTTAAGCCTCATCTGGCAGGAGGGGCAGAGATTGCCCTCAATCTTGACACCCAGCTCCTTCTCCACATCGGCCCGCAGTTCACCCGGAATCAGGTGCAGCGGGTCTTCGTGCATAGGGCAGCCGGAAATGGCGTATACCGCGCCGTCGTCGGTGCGGGAGTATTCCTCCAGGCCTTTTTTGAGCATGGTGACCAGTGTGGATTTGCCGCCGCTGACAGGCCCCATCAGGAGCAGGATCCGCTTGCGGACATCCAGGCGTCTGGCGGAGGAATGGAAATACTCCTCAACCAGCTTCTCCAGTGCCCGGTCCAGCCCGAAAATATCATTGTCAAAAAACTTGTAGCGGATTTGGCCGTTCCGCTCTTCAGTTCCCTTGGAGGCGATCATGTTGAACACCCTGGAATGGGCTGTCATCGCCAGCTTCGGGTTTTTCCTCACCAGTTCGTAATACTCTGCAAAGTTCCCTTTCCACGCAAGGCGTTCATTCTCCGCCCGGTAATCCGAAATCTTCTTAAAAATACTCATGGTAACCCTCCTCCCGATCACTCATGCATCTCTTGGCAGCATCCTGACACTTTGTTGAAGGTTAGCTGACATGACCGTGTGTACCCATTCCGCATTTTCAAAAGGAACATACGCTGCTCTTCATTTTGGGGATGCGTAAGGAATGTATTTAATAAATATGCAGGCGGGGGAGGAGAGTTTACCGAATTTTACGAAATTTTGGGCTTGTGATTATGGGACAAGGCGGCACAGCAGAACCCGGCGGACCAGCTTTCCTTTGGGGATCCGGCAGCTGTCCTCCACCAGTAGACATGCTTCATGAACCAGATCATCCAGCTCCTCGGCTTCCGTGGTGACCAGCACAACCCGTTCCGAAAGCCTTGCCGCATGACGGAGAATAGCCAACAGCTCCTCCCGCGGGCTCTTCGAGCACAGATTGTAGGGAAGATCGGCAACTACTGCATCATATGCACCCTGGGCATGGGCAATGTCACATAACTTCACCGCATCGGAATACCCGTAATAAGCCAGATTCACTCGGGCGCCCTGAACGGCCAGCGGGTTCATATCGGAGCCGGAGGCGGACACGCCCATGGACAAAGCCTCAATCAGCACTGTGCCCATTCCGCAGCAGGGGTCCAGCAAGGTGCGGTCTCCCAGCTCCCCGTCGGGATAAGGTAGGGCGATATTCACCAAAGGCCGGGCTACCCGTGTGCTGAGGGCGGTGGAGTAGCTCTGCGGCTTGTTCTGGTGGGCCAGCCAAACGGCCGGGTTATCCGCCAGCTCCCCCAGGAGCCAGCCCTCTTCCGCACGGCCGGTACAGGTAACACCCAGCACCACCTCAGGCTGCCGCATCTCCGCCTTGCCGCGGATCACCGCCCCCACCTGGCGCTCTATGCCCCGGCAGGCGTCGTAGTCAAAGCCGGCTTCCGCCGTGGGTACGTAGCGGATCTTGAAGGTCCTGCCTTCCATGCTCCAGCCCTCAGCGCAGGCGATGAGCTCCTCCAGGGAGGAGGCGGCCCTCCGCACCAAAAGCCGGTGCCGGATAAAGGGGCTCCGGCCCGGCTCAATCAAACGGGAGAAGGCCAGCCAGCCTCCCGGGGAGGCGGTCGGCTCCATTACTGCGCCGAACAGCGCACGCTGCTCCATGCGGCACAGATCCAGCTCCTCTTCCCTGCATGCAAAGATATACAATTTATTCGTATTCACGTTTATTATCCTCACCGTATCATTGTCCGTATTGGCGCTGCCGGAGTGCGCGAAAAGACAAGGGTGAAACCATATTCCTGCAACATGAAACGGGAGGGATAGGTTGGCTTGAGGGCGAGTTTTTTGTTGGCCTTGAAACCTTAAAATTCGAATTCAATCAAGGCCAACAAAACGTGTTTGAGCTTCCAAGCCAAGCCTATCCCGGTAGTGAAGGTTGCCCATGAATATGGTCTCACCCAAAGCACTCCGTTGGACAGACCGCCGGCATCTTAGTATAGGGTGATGGAGGTGGGTTTGTCCAATTCCCGCAGCGTGCGGATCATATCGTTGACAATCCGCAGCTTGATATTCAGATCCTGGGGGAAGTTGGGGTTCTGATGCGCCGGATTAATGGCTGTGCCCACGATAAAATGGATTTCCGTGGCCTCCCGCAGCAGCAGCCTGGCCAGCCGGGAGGCGCCGTTGCTTTTCCGGTCCAGGGTGCCCCCGGCCTTGTAGGCCTGCAGATATTCCAGCACCTTGCGAAGGGTCAGCACCCCTTCCGTCACCAGATCCACACCGGCCAGCTTCCCTGCCGGAGGAATATCCGGGTCGGAGGCGGAGGACCAATCCACCTCCAGCTCCTCACCCAGCTCCCGGGAAGCGATGGTGGCGGAGGTTCCGCCGCACACCACCTTTTTGCCGGGACGGTTGAACCATTCCCGCACGATCCGGCTGTCCAGCTCCGGATTGCTGGGCGGCCCCACCAGCAGCGTCACGGGGCTGGCCATGCGGAAACGCACCGCCACCGCCGTGGTGTCGTCGCCGGGTTTGCCGCAGTACAGCGCCTCGCAGGCCTCCGCCAGCTGCCGGGCCACCGCCCGGGTGGAGGCGGTTTCCGGCACGATTTTGCCCAGATGCTCGGCGATATGGCTCCACTGCCAGCCCAGATTCAGAATCTGCCCCACACCGGCATGGACGGCTCCGTCGCTGATCAGCACCACCGTATCCTCCTCGGTAACGCGGAAGCGGGATTCCTTGATCATTTTTCCGTTAACCGTCCGCTCCAGATAATACAGCTCCTCCAGCTTCCCCTGCCGGAAGAAGAAGGTGGAGGGATTATCATATTCCACAAGGTATGCCCGTCCGTCGGCGAACACCTGGAAGATGGTGAAGGTGGAATACGCCACGCCTCGGACCTTGCATACCGGCAGCGTCTGGGTCAGGGTGTCCACCACATCCTCAATATCGCTCCCCATCCGGAGCATATCTCCGGCGATTTTGGAGGTGAGGGTAGCCAGGATATTGGCTTTTACCCCGCTGCCCAGGCCGTCCGCCAGCACGATAACCGCGGAATCCGGCGTGCGGGTGATATGGACCTTGTCGCCGCACAGCTCCTCCCCCGCCTTATTCAGGCTGCTAAATCCCACATCGGCAAAGATGCGATGCTCCATCATCGACATGGTCTCAATCCTCCAGCAAAAGCCGCTTCATTTTGGTCAGCGTCACCTTGGTTTCGGCTGTGGTTTCGCCAAGAAGACCGGCGATCTCCTGGGCGACCCGCATCTGGTTCACAATGACCCGCTGGGCCATTTCCACCCTTTCCTGCTTCAGCACCCGCAGCTTTTCCTGCTCCTGCTCCTGCTCGGTCAGATCATGGAGG
>JAEWAA010000617.1 GCA_023391955.1 Bacillota bacterium
GGGAACGGCTTCGTTATGGATGATTTTGTGATGGAGAAAGAAGTACCGGCTCCGAGTCTTCAAAAGCGATAGACAGAGTTTGGATGTTCACTGTACCGTTAAGTTGGCCGTAGTAGGTCGCGGACCATTGACCGGAGGCTGCACCGATTTCTTCCGTCTCAAATACCGCGGCAGAAACGCCTGCCTCATAAAGCCGGATGTTTTCTTTGCGGATGGGGAGGAGTTTTTCACCCGACAGCTTCAGTATGATATTGGTCCCTGATATCGAAATCTCTTCCATCATAATTTCCCTATCCCCTACCGTAATCCGCTTGTGGGGGGTAAGGTGGTGGGTTACATGCTCCTGGGGAGAAACTTCCTCAGGGGTTTTGTTGCTGTCATTATTCCGGTTTACACCGATTATGACGGAAAAAATTAGAATTAGGGCAATTGAAGCGGCAGCTAGGATTTTCTTTTGAAGGTTCATGCGATTCCTCCTCTCAGACTCAGTTTTTTAGTCATTAATAAAAACTGCCGGCAGTTGTTGCCGACAGTCCGTAAGCTTATGAATGAATTTCAAGTACCCGTACAATTTCACCGTCGATTACTTCTTCACTGACTTTAGTAAATCCTAAGGATTCATATAATTTTCCCGCAATTTGATTATCTGGCCGATGTCCAATCATGATTCTGATGCAATTTGAATAAAACGTCAATTTAGGTTATTCGCTTCCTCATGTCATTTTTCCTTTTCCATCCTGAACAAGAGCGGGACCAGGTCAAAATTTTACACGCACAACGGGTACAAATTATAAGCTGATTTTTGTTGGGCTGCCTCCTATAATACAGCTATAGACCGTATATCCTGTGAGAGGAGCCAGTCACTTGATGATTCGAAATCCTGTACTGAAAGGCTTTAATCCCGATCCCTCCTTCCTGCGGGTGGGGGAGGATTATTACATTGCCACCTCCACCTTCGAATGGTTTCCCGGGGTGCAGATCCACCATTCCCGGGACTTGGTGCATTGGCGCCTGCTGACCCATCCTCTGACACGGCCGAGCCAGTTGGATCTTATCGGCTGTCCCAATTCCGGCGGGGTATGGGCACCATGCTTGAGCCATGACGGGGAGCAGTTCTACCTGATTTATTCCAATGTAAAAAGCTTAACGGGCGCATACAAGGATACGCCCAATTACCTGATTACGGCCAAGGAGATCACCGGGCCTTGGTCGGAGCCGGTTTATCTGAACAGCAGCGGCTTCGATCCCTCCTTGTTCCATGATGAGGACGGGCGGAAATGGCTGGTCAATATGGCCTGGGATCACCGCAAGGGCAGAAACCGGTTCTATGGCATCGTTCTTCAGGAATACAGCACCGAGAAGCAGTGTCTAATCGGGCCTGTCACCACAATTTTCAAAGGAACGTCTTTAGGCTGCACGGAAGGGCCCCACTTCTACAAGAGAAACGGCTATTATTACCTCATGGTTGCCGAAGGGGGAACGGGATATAGCCATGCCGTCACGGTGGCGCGTTCAAGGGAGCTTGCCGGTCCTTATGAAACCGATCCCCAGACGCCCATTCTGACCTCCAAAGACAAGCCTCATCTGCCTTTGCAAAAGGCCGGTCACGGCAGCCTTGTGGAAACGCAGACGGGCGAATGGTATCTGGCCCATCTCTGTGCCCGCCCGGTGAACGAAGCGGGAGACTGCAATTTGGGGCGGGAGACTGCCCTGCAGCGCTGTGAATGGACGGAGGACGGCTGGCTCAGGGTTGTGGACCAGACCATGAGTCCGCAGCTGGAGGTGACACCTCCTAACCTGCCCCCGCATCCGTTTCCGGCGGAACCGGAGAAGGATGATTTTGATGGAGAACGGCTCTCCGTCCATTTCAGCACCCTCCGGGATCCGGCTCATGAAAGCTGGGTGACGTTGGCGGAGCGTCCGGGCTGGCTGCGTCTCTTCGGAAGAGAGTCGCCCAATTCCCTGCACCGCCAAAGCCTGGTGGCCCGGAGACTGCAGGCTTTCCGCAGCACCTTCGAAACCTGCTTGGAATTTGAGCCGGAGAGCTACCAGCAGATGGCCGGACTGATGGCTTATTACAACACGGATAACCATTATTATCTGCACGTGACCATGGATGAGGAGCAGGGCCGGATCCTTCAGCTTACCGGCTCCAAACGCGGGCGGTATCAGGAGCTGCTGGAGCAGCCGATTTCACTTCATGAAATCAAACGGGTTTATATGAAGGCCGTCTTCAACGGGCCGGAGCTGCAGTTCTACTATTCCTTCACTGGGGAGGAGTGGCACCAAGCGGGACCCGTGCTGGATGCCGCCAAACTCTCCGACGAATCTGCCACCGTTTCCGTAGATGGAGTGTTCACCTCATGGGGATTTACCGGCACCTTTGTGGGACTCTGTGCACAGGACCTTTCGGGCCGGAAAAGGCACGCGGATTTTGATTATTTCTCGATGCAGGAAAAGAAATAGAGCAATCCTGAAGCCCCCGCCTCCACCAGGCGGGGGCTTTTCCTTTCCGCCGCTAAACAGCGGCTCCAGGTCAAAATATTACACGGTAAACGGGTACAAATAGTAAGCCGATTTTCCCCGGGGAGCCTCCTATAATACAACTATAGACGGAACATCATGCAGGAGGTTGAAGAGAATGTCCTGGAATCAGAACAAAAAGGAAGCGGTGGTCGGCTGGCTGTTTCTTGCGCCGGAGGCCATCGGAATTGTGTCACTGGCGATATTTCCGCTGGTCTTTTCGCTGGTATTAAGCTTCACCGATTGGAATCTGGCAGGCGGCTTCGAGGCGATGCATTGGGTGGGCTGGGATAACTTCACCCGGATGCTGGACGATTCCAAGTTTATCAAGGCGCTGCAGAATAACCTGTTGTTCACGGCGGTCACCGTACCCTGCGGATTAATCACGGCCATGATTATGGCGGTGGTGGTGCATACGAAGCTGTATGCCAAGGATTTATTCAAGATTTTGTTCTTCATCCCGTACATCTGCTCCACTGTAGCCATTGCAGCCGTGTGGGCTGCACTCTACCAGCCGTCCAACGGCCCCATTAACCAGCTTCTCCGGCAAATCGGGTTCGAGCATCCGCCGCTCTGGCTGGCGGATACCAAATATGCCATTGTGGCCATTATGATTATTTCCATCTGGCAGGGACTGGGGTATCAGATGATCATTTTCCTGGCGGGACTCACCCAAATCCCGGAGGATATGTACGAATCGGCGGATATTGACGGCGCAACCGGCATCGAGAAATTTTGGCACATCACCGTTCCGCTGCTGGCCCCCACCACCTTGTTTTTGACCATTACCACCATCATCGGGTCCTTTAAGGTATTCGATATTATTAAATTCCTGACGGACGGCGGCCCCAATGACGCTTCCACGGTACTGGTGTACCGCATCTACGAGGAGGGATTTATCAACTTTAACATGGGTTATGCTTCCGCTCTTTCCTGGGTCCTGTTTATTCTGGTCATTGCGGTATCATCTGTCACCTGGATCGTCCAAAGCAAAGAAAAAACGGCATAAGGGGGAATAGAAATGAAGCGTATCAAGAAAGAATACAGCAGACTGGTTTTGACCGCATTGTTCGGCGTTTTATCAGTCTTGTTCGTTATCCCCCTGGTGTGGATGCTCTCGGCATCCGCCAAGGTGGAGCGGGACGTGATGGCGTATCCCATCCAGTGGATCCCCCCGGAATGGAACTGGATGGACAACTTCCATAAGGTGTGGCTGGAGAATGTGCCTTTTTCCTTGTATTACATGAATTCGCTGAAGCTGGCACTGGCCACCACAGCGGCAACCTTACTCTTTTCCTCCATGGCGGCGTTTTCCCTCTCCAAGCTCAACGCTCCGGGAAAAAGCATCATGTTCGGCGTGATGATGTCATTTATGATCATTCCGGAGCAGGCTACCCTGGTGCCCCGGTTCATTATGATCAAGTGGCTGGGATTGTACAATTCCCATGAGGGCCTTATATTGATGATGATGTTTTCCATGTATTTTACGTTCCTGATGAGGCAGTTTATGATGGGCATCCACAATGACTTCATCGAAGCGGCCAAAATTGACGGCGCCGGATACCTGAGAATTTATGCGGGCATTATGCTCCCCTTATGCAAGCCTATCCTTGCCACCGCCGGCATCATCAAATTCATCTGGAACTGGAACGATTACCAGAATCCCCTGATCTTCCTGTTCAACAAAAAGCTGTTTCCGCTGCCGCTGGGCATCCAGTCCTTCCGGCAGGAGTTCTCGGATAACGTATCCCTGATGATGATGGCGGCCGTTTCCGCCATTGTCCCATTGATGATCGTGTTCGTAGTTTTGCAGAAGCAGGTCATCAACGGCATCGCTGTCGGCGGCGTGAAGGGTTAACACGGTGCATGTCAAAAAATTGCACGGCAAACTGCCAAGAATAGTGCACGGTATGAAACCGTTCTCCCCCTTATGCTTGGGATGCAGCCAAAATAAAAGATAGGGGATGCCACATGAAAAAATGTTCGATTCTGGTTATGCTCTGTATGCTTCTTCTGGTTTCAGCCTGCGGTAAAAGCAGTGATTCCGGCAGCACTGCCGCTCCCTCCGCCACAACCGGGGCCGGAGCAGCCCAACAGCAAATTACATTGAAGGTGTACACCAATGCCAAAGGCAATCCGGATGAGCAGATGATCAAAATCATCGATGCGTTTAACAAGCAGGGCGGCAACATCAAAGTGGAGCATGTTGCGCTGGTGCAGAATAATGATGCCCGGGAAATGCTCCAGAAGCTGGATGTATTGTCCGCCTCCGGCGAGCAGGTGGATGTGGTGCTGTTGACCAACGAGGGTTTTGTCCAGGAGCGTGCAGGCAACGGCATGCTTTACCCGCTGGATGAATTCTACAAGGCGAAGAACATTAACCCGAAGGAAGAATACTTCCGAAACCCCATGTATAACGGCCACTATTACGGTGCCATGACGGATGCCGGATTCTGGTTCGTCGCATTGAATGAGAACCATCTGAAGGCGGCCGGACTGCCGGTGCCGGGTTTCGACTGGACCTGGGATGACTTCAGAACCTACGCCAAGAAGCTGAAGGAAAGCGGCGGCAAGGACCGGTTCGGGGCTTACTTCCATACCTTCGGCGAATATGCCAACATTATTGCGTATACGGACTTTCAGAACCCGCAGCTGAAGGAGGACGGCAAGCTGCAATTCGACCATCCCACCTTCGAATATTGGTTCAACATGCGGCGGGCCATGGAGAAGGAGGATAAATCGGTAAAGCCCCATGCGGATGTCTTGGCCTCCAAGCAAAACTGGCCCACCGATTTCATGAAGGGAACCACCAGCATGATGCCGATTGCCACCTATGCACTGGACGAAGCCTTCACCAACAAAAACACCTTCCCCCGTGATTTCAAGATTACCTTCGCTCCGCTGCCCCGTTCCTCCAAGGATACGGCGACCGGCTTGACCAATATTGGCGGAAGCTTCCTGACCATCGCGAAGAACTCCAAGAATAAGGAGGCCGCCTTCGAGTTTATCCATTTTGCCACCATGAAGGGGGCGGAATTCGTGGGACGGATTCCAGGCTGGAAGAAAGCGGACTGCAAGTCCATTCTGACCAAGTTCCTGGGTGATAAAACGGATCTGATCGACATCAACGCCTTGTCCTCCGTGCAGTTCGACTCCCGTGTAAGAACGCCAGAGCCTTCTGCGGTCAGCGTTCCCTACCAGCAGCAGCTGAAGAAGGTGGCCGAAGCCGGAATCAACAAATTCCTGCTGGATGACGTTCCCTTTGAGGAAGCCAAGAAATATATGATGACCGAAGGCCAGAAAATTATCGACAGCAATAAAAAATAAGAGGAATAAAGCCAGGGGACCGCGGATTGGAAAGCGGCTCCCCTTGTTCCTGTCCGGCGGTTCAAGGTAAAATCGGGAGCAGGTGGGGAAAGGGGGAGAAATCTTGAATTGGCTGATGCGGATCTCCTTTTACCGCAGGCTGCAGGCGGCCCTGCTGTTGTTTTTGATTCTGCCGCTTCTGATGATATCCTGGATCTCCTACAGGATGAACAAGGAAGCCAACGAAGAGAATGTCCGGACCAACATGAAGGGAATTATCGGGATTCTGGCCAACGATTTATCCAAAACGGCCAATGACGTAACCTTCACCGTCAATCAATTTTCCAGCGGTACACAAAACAGGCTGTATACCAATCTGCGATTTTTGAAGGACATGGATTCCTTCTCAGGGTTCCAGCAGTATCAAACCTTCCTTAGTGTGAATGAGGAAGCCAAGGTATTAATCGGGAAGCTGTCCTTGGCCCAAGTCAGTATGATTTATGTGAATCAGGCCGGCTTTCCGTTGGTTGGGCTGCAAAACAGGGAGGAACACGAAGCGCTGATGAAGCGGGAGCCCCACTTCCGGCCCATGCCCTATGCCCAGGCTGTAATGGGGGTGGTGGAATGGTTCAGAGTGGGGTCCAAGATGGTGGATTCCGGATCTCCCCCGGGTCAATACGATCTGTACATTAAGAAATCCATCTACGATCCTATCCATGATGAGCTGATCGGCACCTTATTTCTCCGGCTTCCCTATGCGTATTTTCAACAACTGCTGGCTAATGCGGGGGCAGGGGTGTTCTCCATCTACGAAAAAGATCAATCTCTGCTTGCGGGGATGCCTGGCAGCCCGCCGGTTCTGAGCAATAAGCCGGGGAAGGGGTGGATGCGAGAATATACAGAGGTGCCGGGCACCTCCTGGACCTTAAGCTACGATATCGAAAAAAAGGCCGTTACCGGGGAGCTCACCCAACGGTATTCCCTTATATTGTCGTTTGTTTTGATCGTGTTGTTTGTTTTTCTGTTCATCTCCGTGGTGCTGGCCAAGGGGCTGAACCGGCCGATTCTGAAGCTGATGAAGGTCGCCAAGCTGTATGGGGCGGGCAATTCCACCGTGCGCTTTCCCGTTCAGGGGCAGGATGAAATCTCTATACTGGGCGGAACCATCAACCGGATGATGGACGATATCAATGCTTTAATCCGGCGGGTGGAAACGGAGCAGGAGGAGAAACGGACCATGGAGCTGTATGCGCTGTATTCCCAGATCCAGCCCCATTTTCTGCTGAATACTCTGAACTCCATCAAGTGCAACCTGGCGCTGGAGGGGGATCAGGTATACAGCGAGGCCCTGGATTCCCTTATGGGGCTGCTCCGTGCCCACCTTCGGGTCCATGAGCCGCTGCAGCTGGCGGAGGAATGTAAGCTGCTGACTCATTATGTGTCTATTATCCGGATGCGAAACCGCTTGGACATAGACCTCCGTATCGAGCTGCCGGAGGAGTACCGGCAGATTATGGTTCCACGGCTGTTATTGCAGCCTCTGGTGGAGAATAGTGTGGTTCACGGGTTTACGCGGACTACCCGGACTCCTGTGATTACCGTGAAGGCGGCTGCCGCTCCGGGAGGTTTGGTTATTCAGGTGGAGGATAACGGCAAGGGTATGGATAAAGCGCGTGCGGAAGAGCTGACGCGGAAGCTGAGAAGCGGCGAGGAGCATAGCGGGGAGCGGGGGATCGGACTGTTTAATGTGATCCGCCGTTTGAAGCTGAGTTACGGAGACAAGGCATGGTTTTCCGTTCAGCCGAAAGGGCAGGATGGATTTGTCAGCACCTTGTTTATTCCTACCGACGAAAGGTCCGGTGAAGAAAACGGTGATTCAGGTCATGCTTATTGACGATGATGTGCCGGTGGTGGAATATTTGCGGAGGCTGGTCCCGTGGGAGGAGCTGGACATGCAGGTCTGCGCCACGGCCTATTCCTGCTCGGAGGCTGCGGAAATCTTCGCAGCCGCAGCACCGGACATCTTAATTACAGATATCGGTCTGCCGGACGGAAGCGGAATCGCCCTGGCCAGAGCTCTGCGTTTGCAGCGCCCGGATATGCGGGTGGTGTTCCTGACCTGCCATGAGGATTTTCATTATGTGCAGGAGGCGCTCCGGATCGAAGCGGATGATTATATCGTGAAGGATGAATTGAATCCTGAGAAGATGCTCCAATGTTTGCGCAGAGCGGCGGACAAGGTGCAGCAGGCGCAGACCGATCTGGAGAAAATGGCGTACAAAAGCGACTTCGAGCGGAATAAGGATGTGCTCCGCCAGGCTTTTTTTCAGGACATCCTCCAGTCCTCCGAGCCTGAAGCCAGAATCCCGCAAGGGAAACGGCTGGGCGTGGAATGGAACCACCCCTATTATTCAGCCGCTCTCTGCTGTCTGGATATGGGGAAGCTTCTGCAGGTGTATGGCAGCCAAAGCCTGGACCTGGTGCTTTATGCGGTCTACAATATCGCCTCGGAGCTGGCAGACGGAGTGCCCGTAACGCCGTTTATGTTCAAAGCCTCCGGGCTGTGGCTGGTGCTTAATATTCCGGAGCCGGACAGCGCCAGAGACATATGGATGCGTTATCTCCCGGAGCTGCGGCAGAAAATCAATGAATATCTGCGGATTGACGGGTTCTTCCTGCTTCATGAGGATACCGGCAGTTTAAAGGACCTGCGCAGGCTGGTTGTCCGGATCAAGGACAATTGGAAGGAGCATTTCTACGACACGGCATGGTTAAGCCGTATCTCCGGCAGTAGGAGGGCGGGCACAGAGACAGAACCTGATGAAAACCGGGGCAATCTGGAGGATTGTGCTGCCAAGTGGGTCAAATCTTTGGAGGAAAAGGACCGCCTGCATGCCCAACTGTACATCGGCACCATTGAGAAGCTGCTTGCTGCCGGTCAACCGGGTGCGCCGGAGGTACTGGAGTTTCTCGGGCGGATGCTCCAGGAAGGGGGCTACAAGCTGGGGATCTCGGCAACAGAGCCCGTTTTGTCCTGCCTGGCCCAGTCGGTGCGGCTCAGCAGTGCCCTCCGGGTGGTCCAATGGTTTTCGGAGCAATATCTGGAGACCGGGGGCGGCACCGGCCGGGAGGGCAGAGAGGACAGCCCCGACCTGAAGGTAATCAATGCGCTGATCCATGAGCATATGCAGAGGAATTTCACCGCAATTGATGCGGCGCGGGTGCTTCATTTAAACCCCAGCTACTTCTCCCGCTACTTCAAGAAAATCGCCGGTGTCAATTTCACCGATTATGTCCATCTCCTGAAGATGGAGGAGGCCAAAAGACTGCTTGCGGAGCATAACGAAACTGCCGAAAATGCAGCCTATATGCTGGGTTATTCCGACCGTGCGTATTTCTCCAAGGTGTTCAAGAAATATACCGGCAAAAACCCCAGCGATTATAAGCAGCATTAGGGGCTTCATGTGGAAGGACTGGAATGTAATATCCTCCATGAGAATCCTTACTTCCTGCATTCTTGTTGTCCCGGAGGGATGTTATACTGGGGGCAAACAGGCAATGAGGACAAGGGAGGCAGGGATCAGCGGATGAAAAAGCATATTGTGGTGGACACGCTCCCCCGGATGGAGGAAAAGCGGATGGCGGGCTTCGGCGGGGCTCATCCGGCGTGGGGAGAGTTTGCGGTGAACAGCAAACATCTGCTGAAGGATGGAGCTCCTTGGATGCCCATCATGGGGGAGTTCCATTACAGCCGTTACCCGGAGGCGCAGTGGGAGGAGTCCATCCGCAAGATGATCGCCGGCGGTGTGACGCTTATCGCCACGTATGTATTCTGGATTCACCATGAGGAAGTGCGCGGAGAATTCGACTGGAGCGGACAGCGGAACCTGCGCCGGTTTATAGAGCTGTGTGCGGCGTACAAGCTTCCATTGTTTCTGCGCATTGGCCCCTGGTGCCACGGGGAGGTCCGCAACGGGGGTTTCCCGGATTGGCTGGTGGCGGAGGATATCGCCCACCGCAGCAATGATCCCGTATACATGGAGCATGTGGAGCGGCTCTGGACGGAAATCCGCAAGCAAACTCAAGGTTTGATGTTCAAGGATGGCGGACCCGTGCTGGGCATTCAATTGGAAAATGAGTACGGCCATGCCGGCGGTTTGAACGGTGAAGCCGGCAAGGCGCATATGCTTGCCCTGAAGGAGCTGGCTATCCGGCTGGGCCTGGAGGCGCCCTTCTACACCTCCACCGGCTGGGGAAACGGGGTTGTAGTGGAGGGAGAGACGCTGCCCGTGCTGGGCGGCTACGCCGACGCGCCGTGGACCCGGAATGTGGAGCCCCTGAAGCCGACGGTGGAATATCTTATCCGCCCGGTATTCCTGGACTCGGATATCGGCACGGATCTGGTGAAGCCGCTGTCGCCGGGAGAATATTCCTATGATGTGCGGACCCAGCCGTATCTGACCGCCGAGCTGGGCGGGGGCATCCAGGTGACCGGCCACAGGCGGCCTCTGTTGGCAGCGGACGATACGGAAGCGCTGGCCTTCACCAAGCTGGCCTCCGGCGCCAATCTCTTGGGGTACTACATGTATCACGGGGGCACCAATCCGGCGGGCAAGCTGACCACGCTGCAGGAATCCCGTGCTACCGGGTACCCCAACGACGTGCCGGAGCTGTCTTATGATTTCCAGGCGCCCATCCGGGAGTATGGGCAAATCTCCGCCGCGTACCGCCATCTGAAGCGGCTGGGGCTGTTCGCGGCGGACTTCGGCCAGGGGCTGGCCGCCACGGCCTGTATTTTCCCGGCGGACTCGGCCCAGTCGCCGGAGGACCCGGATGCGCTGCGCTACTCGCTGCGCATCGGCGAAGACGGAGCCGGCTACGTGTTCGCCGGCAACTACCAGCGCTTCGCGCCCATGGCGGCGAAGCACGGGCTAGAGCTGGCGGTGTCCCTGCCCGGCGGGGACACCTGCCGCTTCCCGGCGCTGAACCTGCCGGGGCAGTCCTTTCTCTTCATGCCCCTGCGCATGCGGCTGGGGGCGGAGGTATTGCTGCACACCGCCAATGTGCAGCCCCTGTGCCGCGTCGGCGGTAACGGAGGGGAGCACGCCTACGTCTTCTTCGCCCTGGATGGCAACCGCCCGGAGTACCGGTACGCCCGGGAGGGCATCGCCTCCATCTCGCATGAGGGCGGAGATGTTGTGGAAGGGGATGCCGGCTGGACAGTCCGCTTGAACGAAGGGACCACCCGGCAGATCACGGTAATTACCACCGCAACCGGGGAAAAGGTTCACGTGGTGACACTAAACCGGGAGGATGCCGCTAACGCATGGAAGCAGGAGTCGGCTGCCGGAGGAGAGCATCTGGTATTGTGCGGGGGAGACTGGGTATCCATCCAGCAGGGAACGGCACAGGTTTCGTCGCGGAGCGCCAGCCTGGGTGTGGCGGTGTATCCGCCGTCCGCTGCCGCGGTAGTGGAGGGGGCGGCAGAGCTTACACAAGCTGGTTCCCATGCCACAGCGCATCCCGCCTTTGCGGACTTCACGGTCCGCTTCCCGCAGGTGCAGCCGAAGTTATCCGTCCGCGAAGGGGATGCAGCTGCCGACGGCAGCAAAACCTACCTGCTGGAGCTGGACTCCGATCCATTAGCGGGTGAAGCGGTCCAGGACTGCTTCCTGCGGATCAATTTTGCAGGGGACCGGGCAGATTTCCTCATCAACGGGGCAAAAGCGGCGGACTGGTTCTACAACGGGGAAACCTGGGAGATTGGGCTGAGGCGCTTCGCAGACCGGCTGCCCGGCGCGGAGCTCAAGGTGATTGTGTATCCGCTTCGGGCCTCGGACCCTATCTACATGGATGTGCCGCCAACATTCCCATCTGATGGAAGCCCTCTGTGCACCCTCCTGCAGGCGGAGGCGGCAGTGGAATATACCTCCGTGCTGGAGCTCAAAGACAGACCGTAAAATTTTATCCGTTTGCAGTTAAATTTTTGCTGTTTAGTTCGCGGCAGACGGTGCTACAATAATCATAACTGTATTTGGCGAAGGAGCTTAAAGCAGCTTCTTCGCCTTTTCGCTATCCGGAGGTTCCCATGATTATAAAACGGCGTCCTTTACTCCAGTACATCCGGCAGCATTTCAAGATGAAGCTGATTATCAGCTTATCTGTGATTATTACAGTTTGTTCGATGGTAACCGGTTACATTTCCTACCGGATCAATTTGAATCTGTTCGAAAGTGAGCTGAGCAACCAGTACCTGAAAACCAGCGGGCAAACCATGGTTCAGATCGGGTACAAGATTCAGGACATCTACCGGATTACGGATTTCATATTTTTTCACCCGTATGTGGAGCAGCTAATTCTCAATATGCAGGCGGAGGCCAGGGAGCATGAAAGCGCGGCGTACCGCAATTACCTGCTGGAGCGGGAGCTGGCCGAGGTGCTGCTTCCCATCAAGAGTGAAACCACGCATATCCGGGCGGTGTACATTACGGACGTTCGCGGCAATAATTTGTATTATAGCCAAGCCAACATATCGCTTCCCCCCCAGTTCCCGGATTTCTATAAACAGGTGGAAAAGGGAATGCTCAATTCCTCGGCCGAGATTGTGTGGCAGCGGCTGATGCTCCGGGACGGGCTGGATCCCACAGGGGAAAAAAGCTACCTGGTGGCAGCCCGGAAGCTGAAATCCACCAAGCAGCACACCTTGTACGGCACGGTCATTCTCATTATCGACGAAGCCTTCTTCGGGGAATCCCTGGATCCCTTGCTTACCGACCAGGCCATGGGGGCCTATCTTTATGACCAGTATAACCGCCTGCTGTACAGCAGGGAGCCACCCGGGTCCCCGGTGTTCCGTCCCGAGCTGGAGGAGGGGGAGGGCACCTTCATCCAGAGCAACAGCACTAAAGATTATCTGGCCGTTACTAGTGTGTATGAGCCCCGGGCGTTTAAGCTGCTCAGCGGCGTCTCCCTGTCCGAAATCCAGAAGAAAAGCCGCAGTGTCTACAAGCTGGCGCTCATCTCCGGGTTTATCAGCATTCTGCTGATGACGGTAAGCGTTTCTTTTCTGGGCGGTAAAATGCTCAAGCCTCTGCAAGTGCTGGTGAAGGCTATGCACCGGGTGCGGGAGGGGAATCTGCAGGTGGCCATCCCCAAGGCCTCTGCTGATGAATTTGGCTTCCTGACGGACAGCTTCAACCGGATGATGTCCAATATCGATACGCTGATTCAGGAGGTGTACGTCAGCAAGCTCAGCGAGAAGGAAGCGGAGTTGAAGGCGCTGCAGGCCCAGCTGAACCCCCATTTTTTGCATAACACCTTAAATACGATCTATTGGAAAATCATCCTGCTCTATGATGACGAGGAAACGGCCTCTCTGGTCACTAGCCTGTCGGACCTGCTGAAATATTCGCTGGAGCCGGTGACCACACCAAGCACCCTGCAGGAGGAGCTGGCCCAGATCCGCAACTATATTACAATTCAGGAGGCCCGCTACGGAAGCGATCTCCATGTCCATATCGGATTGGAGGAGGGGCTGGAGGAGGGAGGCATGCAGAGGCTGCTGCTGCAGCCGCTGGTGGAGAATGTGTTCATCCATGCGTTCCGCGATATGACCGGAGAGAAGCGGCTGTCCATCCGCGCTTACCGGGAGGGCGGGGATCTGCGGATTGATATTGAGGATAACGGCTGCGGGATACCGGCCGGAACGGTGCGGCGGCTGCTGGCTGACCAGACCTGCCACAATGAAAGCAGGGAACGGGAAAGCATTGGCATCCGCAATGTGATAAGACGGATCTATTTGGTGCATGGCGGCGCGTACGGGCTTGAAATTCATCCTCTCCTGCAAGGGACGCGGATGAGTCTAAGGCTGCCGTTTCTCACGGAGCCGGAAAAGAAGGAAGGTGAGCAGGATGCGGATTCTGCTGGTGGAGGATGAACCCATGTTCCGCAAGGGGCTGGCCAAGATGATCGGCGGATTGGGGACGGGCTGGGAGGTATGCGGCGAAGCCGAGAACGGGGAAGAGGCGGAGCAGCTTGTGGATCAGCTGCGTCCGGATCTGATTATTACGGATATCCGGATGCCCTTGATGGACGGTCTGGAGCTATTGAAACGGGTGAAAACAAGTCATCCTGACGTGGCCGTGATTGTGATTACAGGCTACCAGGATTTCCAGTACGCCCAGTCTGCCTTGCGGAGCGGAGCATTGGATCTTCTGGTGAAACCCTGCAGCAAGCAGGATATTTGCGTGGTGCTGGACAAGGCGGAGGCTGTAGTGGCGGAAAAGCTGGAGCAGCGCCGCCGGGAGCAGCGGGAACAGAGCCGGCGTAAGGAGAATGCTCTGCGGGAGCTGTTTTTGCGGCTGCCCTGCCGTCCTGAGACAGCGGCTGCCCTGGAGCGGGAAATTGCCGGGAGCAAGCTGATTCTGCTGCGGATTGCCGATTATTTTCCCGCTCATAAGCAGTATCTGAAGAAGGATATGCCGCTTCTGCAGTTTGCCGTGCTGAATATCATCGGGGAATTGACGGAGGTATACGGGACTGCGGGAGATCTGCTTATTATTGAGACAGGCCGGTTCGCCCTGTTCGCACAGCAGCTGGACAGCCGGCAAGAGCGGCTGCTGCGCAGCTCCATTGCCGAAAGCGTATTGAACTTCCTTGGTTTACAGGTGGAGTCTCAGGAAGCCGTTACCGTGAGCTCCCTTGGCCAGCTTCCCGATCTGTATGAGGAACTGTTTGGCGTCCGGAGCAGCGGTGAGAAGACAGGCGGCGCTTCCTCGCCGGAGGGGGCACGGGAAGGGCTGCCTCTACCGGACGGGACTGCCAGCAGAATCAGGCAGCAGATGATTTCCGCCCAATTAACCTCCTTGATCCGGAGCGGGGATACGGAAGGGGTAAAGAGCTGCCTGGAACAATTGACCGGGGAGGTGTGCGGCTCCCGCAGGGAGGATTGGAAGATGGAGGCGTTATCCTTGGCCTTCGCCCTGCACGAGACCGCCCGCCGCCACTTGGAAGCGGAGTATGAGCCCCGCACCGTCACTGCCCGGATCGGCCGGCTTCATGAATGCGGAGGTTTACCGGAGCTCCGGGAGTGGCTGGCCGAAGAGACGGGGCGTTTCCTCGCGGCCTTGGCGGAATGGCAGCAGAAATACGGCGGAAGCTCCATCGCCGCCGCCGTCCGCTACATGGAGGAGCATTATGCCGAGCAGCTAACCCTGACGGATGTGGCTCTCCAAGCCCATCTGAGCCCTGCCTATTTCAGCCATCTGTTTAAAAAGGAAACCGGCAGCAGCTTCGTTACCTTCCTGATTGAGCTGCGGATGGAGAAGGCCAAGCAGCTTCTGGCCAACACGGGCTTGAATGTGACGGAGGTGGCGGGGAGCGTCGGGTACGATTTGCCGAATTATTTTGCCAAGCTGTTCAAGCAGTTCAGCGGATTGACCCCCAAGGAATACCGGAAGCGGCATCAGATGTAAGCGGACCGGGTGCGAGATGAAGGGAGGGAACGGATTTGGATAAACGACACTCGAAGCGTCGCCGGCTCTATTACGGAGTGGCTGTGGCTGCTGCAGTGCTTCTGCTGGCGGCGGGGACGGCATCCTGCGGAGGAATGGGCCGGGATTCACGCAAGGCGGCAGTTAAACCGAAGATTACCGTTACCGCCTATGACCGGGCCAATGTTCCCTCCAGCGAGGGCTCCGTCAGCAACAACAAAATCACCCGCTGGATTAATGAAGCAGGTCCGGTGAATGTCCGGTTTATCCCTGTGACCCGGAACCAATCCGAGCAAAAGCTGAATGCCTTATTTGCCGCGGGGGAGGCGCCGGACCTGATTCTGGAATATGCCCCGCACATCAAGAATACGTTTATCGACCAAAAGCTGCTTCGTCCCATCGACGATATGATTGAACAATACAGCACCACCTACAAGGAGATTCTGAAGCAGCATCCCCTCCTGAGGAAAAAGGGAACCGGGAAGGACGGCAGACTGTACCAGTTTGGCCGGATCAACGAAACCATTCCCATGCGGGGATTGTTTATCCGCACCGATTGGCTGGAGAAGCTTCATTTGGACATTCCGCGGACGACGGAGGAGCTGTATCTGGCAGCCAAAGCCTTCACGGAGCTGGATCCGGACGACAACGGCAAACGGGATACCTACGGGATTGCCCTGTCCGGCAACTCAGGCGCGATCTTGAATGAGATGTTCGGAGTTACCTATCCGGACTATGTTAACCGCGACGGGGATCTGGTCCACGGCTGGGACAACATCGAAGCGGTTGCCGCCTTTAAGAAGCGCATCTATGACGAGGGGTTGGCAGACCGGGAATTTTGGAACGACAAGAACGGGTACAGGGCCAAGC
>JAEWAA010000136.1 GCA_023391955.1 Bacillota bacterium
ATGTTTGGCAATAGCCAGGTTGATGTCCTTCTCGTCCATCCCTTCCTTGCTGGAGGCGCCTCCGTCCGGGCCGCCATGACCGGCATCCACTGCAATCACCTTGCCGGACAAGGGCAGGGTCCAATAATCCCAGGTTTCACTGTGGGGAAGCTCATAGCTCAGCATAAAAACGGTCAGCACCGCCAAAGCCGCTGCCGCAGCCAGCTTCAGCAAGCCTTGTTTGTTTGTCCAGATTATGAGCCGCTTCCGTTTCCATCCGCGCATCAAAAAATCCACCCCGCATCCAATAGATTCTCTTAGAATCTTATGGACAAAGGTGGATCTTTATACCTGAAACTCGTCTTATTGGCGCCTCGTCCCCTAGTTAAAGCTGGGATTCAGAGAGGGAAGCGTCCATCTCCTTCATGCCCTTGATCAAAATCTGGGCTACCTCCGGCCGGGTAAACTCGGCAGGGGGGCAGATCCCGTCGCGCAGCATGGCGCGAACCTTGGTGCCGGAAAGATGCATGTGGAAGGCCTTGTCATGCGGGCAGGTTTTGCTGGAGGCCATATTGCCGCACTTGGTGCAGAAAAAGCTGTGCTCAAAAAACAGAGGTGTGATGCCAAGCTCTTCCTGTGTAAAGTTGCGGAAAATCTCCTGCGCCTCGTACGTTCCGTAATAGTCGCCTACACCTGCATGGTCGCGGCCCACAATAAAATGGGTGCAGCCGTAATTTTTGCGGACCATAGCATGGAAGATAGCCTCCCGGGGACCCGCATAACGCATCGCCGCCGGGAAAACGCCGAGAAACGCCCGATTGCCGGGGTAGTAATTATCCAACAGGACAAGGTAACTCTCCATCCGGATTTCGGCGGATATGTCGTCGGATTTGGTTTCACCCACCAGAGGATTAAGGAATAGGCCGTCCACGATCTCCATGGCGCTTTTCTGGATGTATTCATGTGCCCGGTGAACCGGGTTGCGGGTTTGGAAACCAACAACGGTTTTCCAGCCCTTGGAGACGAAGATCTGCCTGGTTTCAGCCGGTGTAAAATAGAATTCCTCAAACTTCTCCGGCTGCGGCCGGTTGAGCACCTGTATAGGTCCACCGATATACGTGTTGGGACGGGAGAAGAGCTTTTGCACGCCAGGGTGGGCGCTGTCAGCGGTTTTGAAGACCTTGAGGGCTTCGTTCTGCTGGTCCGCCGTGTAAATGCTCCTGACGTCCAGAATGGCGTATACTACCCCATCCAGCTCTCCTACAAGAGCCACCTGATGACCGGTCTCCAGCATAGCTGCACGGGCTTCTTCAACTGCCAGCGTGATCGGAATGCTCCATACCAGCCCGCTGGACAACCGCATGGTTTCCACTACGGAGTGATAGTCCTTTTCTTCCATAAAACCGGTGAGCGGGGAAAAGCCGCCTACCGCGATTAAGTCAATATCCGAAATCGTCCACTTATTCACCGTAATAACGGGTAAGGTTGATGCAAGCTGCAGCAGTTCCTCCCGGGCATTCCCCTCTACCAGCCGGTTAATCAGTGTGCCGCCGTGTGCTTGTATGGTTTCACTCACTTTGGTATGGCTCCCTTCATCCAGTTCTTTTATTTATGCAGTCCGCATTCCGTCTTCTCGTGACCGGCCCAGCGGCCTGCCCGTGGATCCTCACCCGGAAGCACCTGACGGGTGCACTTCTCGCAGCCGATGCTGGGATAATGCTGGTCATGGAGCGGATTATAGATCACATCATTGGCGCGGATATAATTCCAGATATCATCGCTGGTCCAGTCGGCGAGAGGATTGAACTTCACAAGGCCGAACTTCAAATCATACTCCACCTTCTTGGCGTTGGCCCGTGTAGGAGCCTGATCGCGGCGGATACCGGTAATCCATGCTTCATACTTCCCAAGAATAGCAGTCAGAGGCTCGACCTTACGCAGATTGCAGCATTCATTAGGGTTCGACTTCCACAGCTCCTCGCCGTATTGGGCCGCTTGAGCCTCCAGAGTAAGCTCTGTCCCTGCTCTGACGAATTGGAGGCCATAATGGGAAGCCAGCTTATCCCGAGTCTCATAGGTCTCCTTAAAGTGCAGATCCGTATCCAGGTAGAAGATATCCGTCTTGGGGCTGACCTTTTGCAGCATATCCACCAAAACCACGTCCTCAGCCCCAAAGCTGCACGCCAGGGTGATATTGGGGAAGGTGTCCACCGCCCATTTCACCAGTTCTTCCGGCGTTTTATTCTCAAAATCCTCAGCGGCTTGGGCAATTAAGGCTTCCTTTTCGAATAAGTTCATGGTTGTATAACCTCCGAATCAATATTCCTACTAAATTCATATGATTTATTAGGTTTTGCTATTATTTTAATAAGCTGAAGTCATAAAGTCAATCTTTTTTTCAGGATGGTAAAAACTCAGTCAACATTGGTTTAATGTATGTCAGAAGCCCATGAAGCGTTCAAAAGTGGATTATATTTTGCGACAGTTCGTCCAAATTTGTTATTAATTTCGACACTTCCATGTAAGCGTTTTAGCTGGTATATTAGCTGTAGATTAATTTAGGAGGGGCTATATGAGCTCAGTTGTGGTAGGTCAAGTAGTGCAACCAGGAATCACTGGCAAGGAATCATCTTATTTTGACGGAGGGTTATTGCAGTTTGTAGGTTTAAAAATTTTGGGGGCCCTTATTACCATCTTTACCTTTGGGATTTGCTACCCATGGAGCTTTACCATGATTTATCGCTGGAAAATCGAACATACCGTCATCAACGGGCGTAGGATGAAATTCCATGGTACTGCAATCGGACTTTTTGGAAACTGGATTAAGTGGTTCCTGCTTTCCCTGATTACACTGGGCATTTATAGCTTTTGGCTGTTCATTGCACTGGAAAAGTGGAAGGTCAGAAATACAACCTTTGAATAAACCAAAAAATCCTCTGCCCATCCGGCGGAGGATTTTCTTGTGATATGCCTATCAAAACCTAAAAGAAAAACCCCCGGCCCAAACGGACCGGAGGTTGCAATCCCTTGCGGGATTTGGATATTAACGCTTGGAGAACTGGGGAGCACGACGGGCTGCTTTCAAGCCGTACTTCTTCCGTTCCTTCATACGAGGGTCACGAGTCAGGAAGCCAGCGCGCTTCAGGGAACCACGGAGCTCCGGGTCAGCCTTCAGCAATGCGCGGGAGATACCATGACGGATTGCTCCGGCTTGTCCGGACATGCCGCCACCGTTGGCGATAACCAGCACATCATATCTTCCCAGAGTTTCAGTCAGGTTCAGAGGCTGCTTTACGATCAGCTTCAGTGTTTCCAGACCAAAATATTCGTTAATGTCGCGCTTATTGATTACGATTCGTCCTTCACCCGGAATCAAACGTACACGTGCTACCGAGTGCTTACGACGACCTGTTCCATAGTATTGTACAGTTGCCATGAAATGGTCCTCCCCTTATTATCCGCGAAGTTCCCAAACTTCGGGTTGTTGAGCTTGATGCGGATGCTCGGCACCAGCGTACACTTTAATTCTTGTCTTCAGAGAATCACCCAGACGGTTCTTCGGCAGCATGCCGTGAACAGCCAGCTCGATCATACGGTCCGGCTTGTTCTTCAACATTTCGCCGGCGGAAGTAGCCTTCAAGCCACCCGGATAGTGGGAGTGACGGTAGTACATTTTTTGAGTGAGCTTCTTACCGGTCAGTTCGATCTTGTCGGCGTTAATTACGATAACGAAATCGCCGCCGTCCACATGAGGGGTGAAATCCGGTTTATGTTTACCGCGAATGATACCGGCCACTTCACTGGCCAGACGGCCGAGGGTTTTGCCTTCGGCGTCTACGAGATACCATTTGCGTTCGGCTGCATTGCCTTTAGGCATATATGTCGTACGCATCTTGATCCTCCTAAGAGTTATTGCGCCAGTACATCTGGCATCATTAGCATTAATAATGTATGCGTATAAAAGCACACAATCAGCAAGCTGACTTGCGGCCATTATGCATGGTAGTACGATACTGCAGGGTCGGTTGCTTCACAACTCGGGGCAAGTGGGGGTGCCAGTTGTGAAACACCAACAATTATGATACTACACTCTCTGCCAAATGGCAAGCATTAATCGTACTCGACTCGCCATAACGTTAAACCGTGTGCTTCAGCCGTCGGACCCGCCAGACGCCGGTTTTTGGCTTCCAGAATTCTTTTCATGTCCTCAGGCCGACGTTTTCCTTGCCCGATTTGGATTAGCGTTCCCGCCATAATCCGGACCATATTATAGAGAAATCCGTTTCCGGTTATTTCAAAATGGATCGAGCGCGCTAATTCATCCCCCGGCAGCGGATCATGCAGGACAAGCAGATCAGCATCATAAATGGTTCTGACCCTTGAATCCTTATCGCATCTGACGGTGCAAAAGGAGGTAAAATCATGGGTTCCCTTTACATACGCCAGCGCTTCCTTCATTGCTGCGGTATCCAGCTTCCTGTGATCATGGTAGCGGGTACGGCTATAGAACAAATCAGGAAATTTGGAGTTTTGGATCACGTAACGGTATGTCTTCAATTTAGCGGACCGGCGGGCATGGAAGTCAAGGGGCATTTCCCGAGCCTCATAAACCACGATGTCGTTGGGCAGCCTTGTATTAAGGGCAATGCTCCACCGTTCGATGGGGATAGTCGACTCTGTATGGAAATGCGCCACTTGAGCCCTGGCATGCACACCGGCATCGGTACGTCCGGACCCGTGCAATTTGACGGTTTCTCCAGTCAACAGCCGGATTGCCGCCTCCAGGTGATCCTGAACGGTATTGCCGCCGGGCTGTGTCTGGAAGCCGTAATAGCCGGTTCCGTCGTAGCCGATTACCAAGGCAATGTTCCTCACATGTACCTCCACAAGCCATAACATCCCCACAAATGCATTTCGTCCATTCCTGGCGCCGTACTCTTGCGGGGACCGGCAATTACAAAAGGCGTGAATGCAAAAAGGGCTTCATCAGAATCTACGATTCCGTCCACCCTCTTCCCATTGTCTTACGCCCGGTCAACCAATTCCAGATATACCATAGGAGCAGCGTCGCCGCGACGGGGACCCAGCTTCATGATACGGGTATAGCCGCCTTGACGTTCGGAATAGCGGGTTGCCAATTCCGAGAACAGCTTTTGAATCGCATCTTGATCTTCAGTCGCTTTCTCTCTGCGAACAAATGCTGCAACCTGACGACGAGCGTGCAGATCTCCGCGCTTGGCAAGAGTGATCAGCTTTTCGGCGATGGAACGAACTTCCTTCGCTTTAGCTTCAGTTGTTTCGATGCGTTCATGTATGAACAAGTCAGTGACCAGATCGCGGAAAAGAGCTTTTCTCGCGCTGGAGTCACGACCCAACTTTTGGTATGCCACTATTGTTCCCTCCTTAAAATCCTTTTGCTGGCTTTGGTTACCCCAAAGCGCTTCGTGGCAGGCCGAAGGTCAAGCAGGTCTTAATCTTCTGTACGAAGTCCCAGTCCCAACTCTTCCAGCTTCTCCTGCACTTCCTCCAAAGACTTGCGGCCGAGGTTCCGGACCTTCATCATGTCTTCTTCGGTTTTGGTGATCAGTTCCTGAACCGTATTGATACCGGCGCGCTTCAGGCAGTTGTAAGAGCGGACAGACAGATCCAGTTCCTCGATGGTCATCTCCAGAACCTTTTCCTTCTTGTCCTCTTCCTTCTCTACCATAATCTCCGCATCCTTGGCCTCATCAGTCAGGCCGACGAAGAGCATCAGATGCTCGGTCAGGATCTTCGCGCCGATGCTTACCGCTTCCTCCGGACGGATGCTGCCATCAGTCCAGACTTCCAAGGTAAGCTTATCATAGTTGGTCACTTGACCAACACGGGTGTTCTCCACTGCATAGTTCACACGAGTAATCGGCGTATAGATGGAATCAATCGGAATAACCCCGATCGGGGTATCCTCCCGCTTGTTCTTATCCGCAGATACGTATCCCCGGCCTCTATTCGCATGAATGCGCATATGCAGGCGGGCATCGGATGACAGCGTAGCAATGAGAAGGTCCGGGTTCAGGATTTCCACGTCGCTGTCCGTACGGATGTCGCCGGCAAAAACCTGACCTTCCCCTTCTGCATCGATCTCGAGAACTTTTTCTTCGTCGGAATGAATCTTTAACGATAGACCCTTCAGGTTCAGGATAATCTCTGTTACGTCTTCAACAACTCCGGGAATCGTGGAGAACTCATGCAGCACGCCGTCGATATGAACGGAAGTGACAGCAGCCCCCGGTAAGGAGGACAGAAGAATCCGGCGCAGAGAGTTACCGAGCGTCGTGCCGTATCCGCGCTCAAGCGGTTCGACCACGAATTTACCATACGTGCCGTCATCGTGGATCGTTACGGTCTCTATTTTCGGCTTTTCAATCTCTATCATTAAAATACCCTCCTTCGAAACGTCGTTCCGTCTGGATACGATTATGCACCATAAATCAAGTAGTATGCCTATCCCTTCCAAACATTATTCACATGTTTGAAAGTTTTATACCACTGTACCAGCTTGATTATACGCGGCGACGTTTAGGCGGGCGGCAACCGTTATGGGGAATCGGGGTTACGTCCTTGATCAGGTTAACTTCAAGACCTGCAGCTTGCAAAGAGCGGATAGCTGCTTCGCGGCCTGCGCCAGGACCCTTAACCATAACTTCAACTGCTTTCATACCATGCTCCATTGCGCTCTTCGCAGCGGACTCGGCTGCCATTTGGGCGGCAAACGGAGTGCTCTTACGGGAGCCTTTGAAGCCCAGGTTACCGGCAGATGCCCAGGAAATTGCGTTTCCGTGGGGATCGGTGATGGTAACAATGGTGTTGTTGAAGGTGGAGCGGATATGGGCAACACCGGACTCGATGTTTTTCCGGTCGCGGCGTTTGGTACGAACGACTTTGGATTTAGGCTTTGCCATTGCGGGTTATCCCTCCTTCTTACTTCTTCTTGTTCGCTACAGTACGGCGAGGACCCTTGCGCGTACGAGCGTTTGTTTTGGTACGTTGGCCACGGACAGGCAGGCCGCGACGGTGACGAACACCGCGGTAGCAGCCGATTTCGATCAGGCGCTTGATGCTCAGAGATACCTCACGGCGCAGATCGCCTTCCACCTTGATGTTGTGGTCGATGTATTCGCGGAGTTTGCTGACTTCATCTTCAGTCAGATCGCGGATACGAGTGTCCGGGCTAATGCCGGTAGCAGCAAGAATCTTTTGGGAAGTGGCTTTGCCAATTCCGAAAATGTACGTCAGTCCAATTTCCACGCGCTTGTCGCGCGGCAAGTCTACACCAGATATACGGGCCATGTTAGAGACACAACCTCCTTTTTATCCTTGTTTTTGCTTGTGCTTCGGATTTTCGCAGATCACCATGACATTGCCTTTACGCTTGATGACCTTGCATTTTTCGCAGATCGGCTTCACCGACGGTCTAACTTTCATGGTAAACCCTCCTAAGAGTTTTGCGTAAGCAAAACTTACTTCGTAAGCATACACGAAGTTTCGTCCAAGACGAAACTTACTTCACTGTTCCAGCCATTTATTTGTAACGGTACGTAATCCGGCCTCTGGTCAGGTCATAGGGGGACAGTTCAACTGTCACCTTGTCGCCCGGCAGGATTCGGATGAAGTGCATCCGGATTTTGCCGGACACATGGGCCAATATCTTATGACCGTTTTCCAACTCTACTTTAAACATCGCATTGGGAAGCGGTTCGATGACCGTTCCTTCCACTTCAATAACATCTTCTTTGGCCACGGGTGATTCTCCTTTCGCTTCGAGCTTCCGTCTTGCTTAGGAAGGGATGTACTTGGCCAGCGCATGACGCAGCTTGCCGTTGGTTACCCGTCCCGTTTCCATTAAACTGTTGACGACAATGTCGCTGGTTTCATTCTGCAGCTCCAGGTGAAGCAGGTTTTTCTTCTTCGGGTGATCGAACTTGCGGGTCCGACCATCTGCAATCAGCACGCTCCGCTGGTCGACGAGACCAACAATGACAGCAAAGTCGCCGCTGTCCCGTCCTCGCAGAATTTTGACAATTTGGCCAAGTTGGGGAACTTTTGCGATTTCCACGATTCTCACCTACAGCTTGGTAAGGATTTCGTAGCCATCCGCCGTAACCGCAACCGTATGTTCAAAGTGCGCGCATAACGCTCCATCTACCGTCACGACCGTCCAATTATCCTCCAGGGTGCGAACGAAGCGTTCGCCTGCATTGACCATCGGCTCGATAGCCAACACCATGCCTGCTTTGAGACGCGGCCCCCTGTCCGGACTGCCGTAATTGGGAATCTGGGGTTCTTCGTGCAGCTTCCGGCCGATTCCGTGTCCGACGTACTCCCGTACCACGGAAAACCCTTCACCTTCGATACATTTCTGTATTGCATGTGAAACCGTATAAAGACGAACATCCGGTTTGATTAGTTCCAGTCCTTGATACAAGGACTTTTCCGTAACCTCCAGAAGCTTCTTGGCTTCCGCCGATATATCCCCAACGGGATAAGTCCAGGCTGAATCGCCATGATAGCCTTTATATTCCGCCCCTATATCCAAGCTGATAATGTCGCCTTCGTTTAAGACCCGGTCACCGGGAATCCCATGTACCAGCTCTTCGTTGACCGAAGCACAGATGCTGCCGGGAAAACCGCCATAGCCTTTGAAGGATGGTATTGCATCCCTGCTGCGAATGTACTCTTCTGCGATCTGATCCAACTGTTTGGTCGTTACGCCCGGACGGATCGCCTTGGCAAGCACTTGATGCGTTTCCGCAACAATGCGCCCGGCTTCCCGCATGATGAGCAATTCGCTCTCGGACTTGCAGATGATCATTCGCCAAGACCTCGCAGTATGGAGCTGATTTCCGCGGTAACCAGTTGGATGTCCTGTTCACCGTTAACTTCTTTCAGGACCCCTTTGTTCCGGTAGTAATCCAGAAGCGGTGCGGTTTTGCTCGAGTATTCGTCAAGCCTGGTACCGACTTTTTCCTCTGTATCATCGGAGCGCTGGTAGAGCTCACCGGAGCACTTGTCGCAAACACCTTCGTGTTGCGGCGGGTTGAACATGACATGATAGGTTGCTCCGCAGGATTTGCAGATGCGCCGTCCGGTAAGACGGGCCAACAGCAGGCTGCGGTCTACCACCAGATTGAAAACCACGTCGATTTTCTTCTCCAGCTCAGTCATCATCCCATCAAGGCTCTCAGCTTGCTGAAGAGTCCGGGGAAAGCCATCAAGCAGAAAGCCGGCATTGCAGTCCGGTTGGGCCAAGCGTTCACGCACAATTCCGTTTGTGATCTCATCCGGTACCAACAGTCCCTTATCCACATAGCCTTTTGCTTCCACACCCATGGGTGTGCCTTGACTCATCGCTGCCCGAAACGCATCCCCTGTCGAAATATGCGGAATGTGAAATTCATTAACGATGTACTCAGCTTGGGTCCCTTTACCGGCTCCGGGAGGACCCATAAACAGAATGTTCATGCCTCGCTTACCTCCCCCGAAGGAGATCGACAAAAACCAGTTGCTGATTTTCGCCGATCCTTTATATCTTCCCGTCTGTTACTTGTTGATAAAGCCCTTGTAGTGGCGTTTGATCAGCTGGCTTTCAATCTGCTTCATGGTATCGAGACCAACGCCGACCACGATAAGCAGCGATGTACCGCCGATCCGAACGGAGTTCGGCAGATCCGCCAGGTTGGACAACACTACGGGAAGCAAGGAGATGAGCGACAGGAAAATCGCACCGGACAATGTGATGCGGGTCATAACGCGGGTCAGGTAAGTGGCCGTTGTTTTGCCCGGACGCACGCCAGGGATATATCCGCCATTCTTCTTCATATTGTCAGCCATTTGCACCGGGTTAAACTGCACAAAAGTGTAGAAGAAGGTAAACCCGATGATCATGAGAACAAACAAAACCATACCAAGCGGACGCTGGTAGGTGAAGTGCTCCAGAACCCAGTCAGCCACCGCATTTCCTCTCCAGAATTGCGCGATGGTGGAGGGGAAATACAAGAGTGAGGAAGCGAAGATGACCGGGATAACTCCCGCGGCATTCACCTTCAGAGGAAGGTGGGTCGATTGACCGCCGTACATCTTGCGTCCGACTACCCGTTTGGCATACTGAACCGGAATTTTACGTACGCCCTGTTGTACAAAGATGACACCTACGACAATCGCCAGAATGGCAACCAGCAGCAGGACTAGCTTAATGATGTTGAAGAACAGCGCATCACCGGCATCTTTGAACATGTTCAGGTAAATCTGTTGTGCACTGGATGGGAAGGATGCGACAATCCCCGCAAAGATGATGATGGAGATACCGTTGCCGATTCCATTCTCCGTGATTTGTTCCCCTAACCACATCAGGAAAGCCGTACCCGCAGTCAACACAATCGCAATCATCAGATAGGTTGTGAAGCTCGGATCAATCACAAGACCGCTGAAATAGTTGTTGAAACCGATGGACATACCAAAGGCTTGAATCATCCCTAAAACAACGGTTCCGTACCTTGTAATTTGAGTGGACTTCTTCCGGCCAGCTTCGCCTTCCTTGGCCCATTGAGCCAGGATCGGCACCACGTCCATAGACAAGAGCTGCACGATGATCGAAGCTGTAATGTAAGGCATGATCCCCATTGCGAAAATAGAGAACTGGAAGAGCGCGCCACCCGAGAAGATGTTCATCATCCCGAAAATATCGGCGTTCTGTTGGTCAGTGGCCGACAGAACGTCAGTATTGATATTGGGCACCGGAATAAAAGCGCCAATACGGTAGACGATCAAAACGGCCAGAGTGAATAAAATCCGTCTACGGAGGTCGTCTACTTTCATGATGTTGGAAATGGTTTTAAACATCAAATCACCTCGGATGTACCGCCGGCAGCCGTGATCTTCTCTACCGCAGATTGGGAGAACTTATTCGCTTTTACTGTCAAGCTAACAGTCAGCTCACCGTTGCCCAGGATCTTAATGCCATCCTTTTGGTTCTTGACGATGCCGGTTTCCTTCAGGGATTCCGGAGTCACTACGGTACCTGCTGCGAACTGGTTCAGATCCTCCAAGTTCACAATTGCGTATTCTACGCGATTGAAGTTTTTGAAACCACGCTTCGGCAAACGACGGAACAGCGGGTTTTGGCCGCCTTCGAATCCAGGACGGACACCGCCGCCGGACCGAGCCCACTGACCTTTGTGACCGCGGGTTGCAGTCTTGCCCATGCCGCTACCGATACCGCGACCAACACGCTTTTTCGGATGTTTGGACCCAGGAGCAGGAGAAAGTTCATGTAACTTCATCGTTTGTGCACCTCCTATTCATTTATCTTTTATCTGTAAGACTTTACGTTCATCATGTTACGCGTCAACTTCCACAACTTCAACCAGATGGCTGACCTTGGCAATCATGCCGCGGATTGCAGCGTTGTCTTGGTGAATAGCAGTGGAGTTTGTCTTGCGCAAGCCCAGGGTACGAACGGTAACCCGTTGGGTTTCCGGACGGCCGATCAGGCTTTTCTTCAGGGTTACTTGCAGTTGCTTTGCCATGGTTATTCCTCCTTAACCTAACAGCTCAGCTACAGTTTTGCCGCGGAGCTTTGCAACATCCTCGGCTTTCTTGAGGCGTTGAAGGCCTTCGATTGTAGCGTTGACCATATTGATGGAGTTGGAAGAACCCAGGGATTTGGTGAGGATATCGCCAACGCCCGCCAATTCCAGTACTGCACGAACAGGACCGCCTGCAATCACACCGGTACCTTCGCTGGCCGGCTTCAGGAGCACACGTCCTGCGCCGAACTTGCCGATAACCAGGTGAGGGATGGTAGTTCCAACCAGCGGAACGTAAACCAGGTTTTTCTTGGCGTCTTCAATGCCTTTTTTGATGGCATCGCCGACTTCAGAAGCTTTACCGATACCGGCTCCAACCCAGCCGTTGCCGTCACCGACAACAACCAGCGCACTGAAGCTGAAACGGCGTCCGCCCTTAACAACCTTGGCAACACGGTTGATGTGGACCGTTTTATCTTTCAGTTCTAACGTATTAGGATCTACGCGCAAGTCACTAACCTCCTTTTATTAAAAATCAAGACCAGCTTCACGAGCTGCATCGGCCAACGCTTGAACACGTCCGTGGTACAGGTATCCGCTGCGGTCGAATACGACCTTCTCGATACCCTTTTCCTTGGCACGTTGTGCAATCAAAGCTCCGATTTGCTTGGCTGCTTCAATGTTGCCGCCGTTTTCGATACCGGATTCCTTCTCAACAGTAGAGGCGGATACCAGGGTTACACCCTTTGCATCGTCAATGACTTGTGCATAAATATGCTTGGCAGAACGGAATATGTTGAGGCGGGGACGCTCAGTTGTGCCTTCAATCTTCTTGCGCACACGCAGGTGGCGCTTCAGACGGGCTTGGTTCTTATCGCCTTTGGTAATCATCCTTATGGTTCACTCCCTTCAGCTTGCTTGCAAGAAAACTGCTAAACCGGGCTTAAGCCGCGGCATTATTTTTTCTTACCGGCTTTGCCTTCCTTACGCAGGATGCGTTCGCCTTCGTACTTGATACCTTTGCCTTTGTAAGGCTCAGGCAGACGGACTTCACGGATCTTGGCGGCAGTAGCGCCTACCAGTTCCTTGTCAATGCCCCGAACAGTGATCTTGTTTTGGGCAGGAACGTCGAACTCGATGCCGTTTTCCGGAGTGATTTCGACAGGGTGGGAATAGCCTACGTTCAGCACCAGCTTGTTGCCGGTCTTGTTGGCACGGTAACCGACGCCAACCAGTTCCAGGTTCTTGCTGTAGCCTTCCGTAACGCCGGATACCATGTTGGCAACCACGCTGCGGGTAGTACCGTGCAGGGAGCGGTGAAGCTTGTTGTCGCTGGGACGCTCCACTGTAATTTCACTTGCTTCTACATTTATTTTCATATCCTTATGGACTTGACGGGACAGGGTACCTTTAGGACCGTTAACGGTAATCAGGGTATTGTCCAACGTTACGGTAACTCCATTGGGGATAGCAATTGGTTTGCGACCAATACGAGACATGGTGACACCTCCATTCTTGTTCGTGCTTAATTACCAAACGTAGCAGATTACTTCGCCGCCGGCTTTGGACTGACGGGCATCCTTGTCAGTCATGATGCCTTTGGATGTAGAGATAATCGCGATACCAAGACCGCCCAGAACGCGCGGGATTTCAGTGCTCTTGGTATAAACGCGAAGACCCGGTTTGCTGATTCGCTTCAGGCCGGAGATAACACGCTCGTTGTTGGGGCCGTATTTCAGGAAAACACGGATAATCCCCTGCTTGTTATCTTCGATATATTCAGCGTCACGGATGAAACCTTCTTTCTTCAAAATCTCGGCGATTTCCTTCTTGATGGTGGAAGCCGGGATCTCAACGGTTTCGTGACGGACAGTGTTGGCGTTGCGGATACGGGTAAGCATATCAGCAATAGGATCGGACATAACCATGTGTTTGCGAACCTCCTTCCCAATAGTGGGGTAATTACCAGCTAGCCTTCTTCACGCCAGGAATCTGGCCTTTGTATGCTAATTCGCGGAAACAAATCCGGCAAATCTTGAACTTGCGCAGTACGGAATGGGGACGGCCGCAGCGCTCGCAGCGGGTATAGGCTTGAACCTTGAATTTCGGTGCACGCTGCTGCTTAATCTTCATCGAAGTTTTTGCCATTCTTTTTCCACCTCCGGCAGCCTCGGGGCCGTTACTTCACGAACGGCATACCCAGCTGGGTTAATAATTCACGTGCTTCTTCGTCAGACTTTGCAGTGGTTACAACAACAATGTCCATACCACGGATTTTGTCGACCTTATCATACTCGATTTCAGGGAAAATCAATTGGTCCTTGAGGCCAAGGGTGTAGTTGCCACGGCCATCAAAGGCTTTGTTGCTTACGCCACGGAAGTCGCGTACGCGGGGCAGGGCTACATTGAACAATTTGTCCATGAAATGGTACATGCGCTCGCCACGCAGAGTTACCTTGGCACCGATAGGCATACCTTCGCGGAGCTTGAAGCCTGCGATGGATTTCTTAGCCCGGGTGACAACCGGTTTTTGACCGGCGATGCGCTGCAATTCATCCACAGCCACGTCCAAGATCTTAGAGTTGCCAACTGCTTCGCCTACGCCCATGTTGATAACAATCTTCTCAACTTTCGGCACTTGCATAACAGTGGTATAGTTGAACTTCTGCATCAGAGCAGGAGTGATTTCATTCAGATAACGATCCTTCATTCTTGCAGTCATGCTTTATGGACCTCCTTTCCGGCCGTTTTATTTGTCGATAACTTCTCCGGATTTCTTGGCTACGCGAACCTTTTGTCCGTTTTCCAGGACCTTGTAACC